>NZ_JBTTIO010000099.1:0-2733 GCF_058323355.1 Thiogranum sp. | reverse complement strand
CCACTTCAAGGACTTCCTGCTCGCTGTCCGGGCAGATCACCACGAATGGCAACTCAACACGCCAGTCGGTTGCATCCGTGGCATGAGAAACGCGCGCCAGTCCGCCAAAATCAATATTGTCGGCACGCGTAACCCGCACCAACCGCTTGCGTATACGCGCACGCAGATCGCGCGTCTTCGGGAACCAGGCGGTAAACGCATTAACGGCATCGCGCGCCCGCTCCACCAGCCGCAGCGCCTCGGCATTGCCGTTGGCACGGCTGACAATCTGGTCCAGGCGGTGATTCAGGGCATGGATCAGCTGCTCGAAGCGCTTGCGGTTCTCCAGCAGGTCATCCTGGATGTACGGGTTACGCGTGACCACCCACAGGTCGCCGAGCACCTCGAACAGCATGCGCGCGGAACGGCCGGTACGTCGCTCGGCACGCAACTTTTCGATCACACCCCACATTTCCTCGCCGAGAAACCGCAACACGATTTCGCGGTCGGAGAAAGACGTGTAGTTGTAAGGGATTTCGCGAATGCGATGGGGCATGCCGGACCGCGCTTGTGCAGAAACAGGCGCGCATTGTAGCACCTTGGGCGCGCACATTTAATGCAATGACGGGTTATTCAGCCCCCCAGACGGTCAATGGACGGTATGGTTCCTCAAGGTCATAAATATGTATCGAACCCTCCTCCCCTGCACTGGCGGCATAACGTCCGTCCGGGCTGAAGCGCGTCTGCCAACCGCACAGTTCATGTACCTGCAATCGACGTAACACGCGGTTATTTTGTGCATCGATAAGATAGAGCGAGGAATCCGTGTGCCGCCCCAGGCTGAGCCAGCTTTGTTCATCGGGGCTGATATCGACTGAAATCACCTGCCCAAGGTGCCCGGTGGGTCTTGTCTGTAAAACGCCACTGGCAACATCCCAGACCAGCAACCTGAACCAGCCGCCGGCCAGTAACAATCGCCCATCCCTGGAAAAGTGCAGATCGTTCGCATCGGACGGCGGCCGCTGCAGTTCACGCCACCCGGACAGATCATACCCGCCCACCAGAACACGGCCGTCGGATGTGGCAACAGCAACCCGGCTAACGGCTGTATTCACTGCAAGGGAAATCACCCGGCTGCCGATATCCGCCTGTGCATCGACTCCAAGGTCGGTTATACCGAGCCTCAACACGCGGGAAGCCTGGCCGAGCAACAGACGGCGCCTGTCAGCCGAAACCACCATCGCCTGCACCCGCCCGGAAAAACGTTTTGACTGGAACTTACCGGTCTCAATATCGTGTAAACGCAATTCCCCTGCCCGGTCCACACTGAATACATGTGTTTCATCGCGCCAGGCGAGTCCCCGTACCGTCGACTTATGCGCCGTGAGACGCCGCAGCAAGCGCCCCTCGGCAACCGACCAGACAATGACGCCTCCATGCAGGCCACCACTGGCCAGCAAGCGCCCGGAGGGCGAGAACGCGATGCGCTGTGCGCCGCCGGGGTGCACACCGGCCAACACATAGGTCGGCGGCTGGGTGGCTGTCAGCGTACAACCGGTTAGCCACGGAACAAGCGCCAGCAGGACAAATCGCAGACATAAAAAAACGGAGCCCGAAGGCCCCGTTTTTACTTCGTCACGAAACAAGGTTTCGTTTAGAAGTTGTGACGCATACCCAGTGAGAAGATGTCAGTCTCACCTGTTGCATCAAAGTCCTGCTGAGAGAACGTTGCATAGACGCGGGTACGGTTGCTGAACTTGTGGTAACCGCCTACACGCCAGGTGGTGTAATCATTGTTGGCAGAACCACCACCGTTCAGGTCAGTCTCGTCGCCTTCGGCATAGTCGAAGGACACCAGGTTGTTACCGATGGTGTAGGACGCACCGACGTTGAAGATATCAGCACCGTCGCCGGCACCGCCGGAGATCAGACCACCGTCGATTTCATACATAGCCCAGAAGGCTGCGTCGCCCATGGTGTACTTGATAGCGAACTGGGTTGCCTCATCGTCACCACCAGTGTCGGTAGTAATGTAGGAAGCGAAGGCATAGATGTTGCCGGCCTTGTAGCTGAAGCCCAGGCTGTAGGGATCGTCATCTTCACCATCAGACTCATTGTTATCGAAGGTGTAGGTACCGAACACCTTGGCACCACCGGCAAAGGTCGGGGAATCATAACGCACTGTGTTGGTGGCACGACCCTGGCCTTCTTCGCCACGACCCGTGTGCAGGGTGGACTGCAGACCGATGTTACGGGCCTGGTTACGCGTGCGGTAGAAAGGATCCAGCTTGGAAGCCGGTGACTTGTAGGCGGTGGACATCATGCCGAAGGTCAGTTTACCGAAGCCTTCGGATTTCAGACCGATGAACTGGTCACGGGACTTCCAGCCGTCCTTGCCGTCGCCTTCGTTGGTGTCGTCTTCCAGCGTCCCCGCCCCCGTACCGGCGTCATCAACGTCAGTCTGGTATTCAACCTTGAAGAAAGCCTTCAGGCCGCCACCGAGATCTTCAGAACCCTTGAAACCGACCGCGGAACGGTTGGAACCCATGTTGATATCATCGGTGCCGCCATCCACATCGACAGCATCGATGGATACGTCCAGCTGACCGTAAATTTTTACATCAGCGTTGGCCAGGCTCATACCACCTGCCAGCGCCAGACCCATTGCAGAAACAATAAGTTTTTTGTTCATGAGAAAACTCCTCTTACCCATAGCTATAAGTAAACAAGATTATCGTTACGAGGCGCTACTTT
>NZ_JBTTIO010000098.1:0-19505 GCF_058323355.1 Thiogranum sp. | reverse complement strand
CTGGCCGATGATGGGAATGCCGTGGTCGCGACAGACCTGGTAGACCTGGTGCACCTTGAGCAGGGCCACCGGCTTGATGGCCGGGCCCGACAGCCCGCCCTGGTTGTTGCCGATCACCGGGCTGCGCGACTCGATGTCGATGGCCATGCCCATCAGGGTGTTGATAACGGCAAACGCATCACTGCCTGCCTCGATGCAGCGGCGCGCATTGTTGGCAATGTCGGTCTGGTTGGGCGACAGCTTGGTGATCAGCGGTTTGTTGGTGGCCTTACGGCAGGCTTCCACTACCCGGGCGGACATGTCCGGGTCATTGCCGAAGGCCACGCCACCCTCCTTCACGTTGGGACAGGAGATGTTGATTTCGATGGCGTCGATCGGGGAATCGTCAAAGCGCCGGGTGACTTCGTGGTATTCCTCCACGCTGGAACCCGACACATTGGCGATAAAGCGCGTTTCCTCAAAATCCAGTTGAGGCAGGATGTTGTCAACCACATGGTCTGCCCCGGGGTTTTGCAGGCCGATGGCGTTGAGCATACCCGCCGGTGTTTCATAGACGCGGTGCGGCGCATTGCCCGGTCGTGGCTCAAGCGTGGTGCCCTTCAGGCAGATGGCGCCGACATCGCGATTGGAAAATCCCCGAACCCGTGTATATTCCTCGCCAAAACCCACACAGCCGGACAGCAGCACCAGTGGTGAGTTGAGGGTCAGACCGCAGAAATCGACGGCGAGTGGATTGGCTGTCTGGTTCATGGAGCGGTATTTGACCTGAAGCGCCGGTGAAAGAAAAGCGGATTAAACCTGATGTTTCATATTGTACTCTACCAGCCGGAGATTCCACCCAACACCGGCAACGTGATGCGCCTGTGTGCGAATACCGGTTGCCGGTTGCACCTGATACGGCCGCTGGGTTTTGAACTGGAAGATCGCAAACTGCGCCGTGCGGGACTGGATTATCGTGAATGGGCCAGTGTTCAGGTGCATGACACACTGGAAGATTTCCTCACTGAAATCCGGCCGAAGCATCTGTATGCGGTTTCGACACGCGGCAAACAACACTATTGTGATGTGTCCTATCAACCCGATGATGCACTGCTGTTCGGGCCGGAAACCCGTGGCCTGCCGGATGCTTTACTCGAATCTTCGCGGCTCGGCGCGGTGATCCGCCTGCCGATGGTCGCGCAGAGTCGCAGTCTCAACCTGTCCAACACGGTCGCCGTACTGGTGTACGAGGCCTGGCGGCAGCAGCGATTTTCGGGAGCAGACTGATTACGGCGTGTTCCGCCGTGCCGGTCTGCGCAGGCATGACGAATTCCTGAAGTTTTTATTGTTGTGTCTTCAGTCGACCTTGTCGTTTGCGCATCAAGGCGTAGTACATCACCGGAATGACCACCAGTGTGAGTACGGTAGAGACCAGCAGGCCGAATATCAGCGCGATGGCCAGGCCGCGGAAAATCGGGTCATCGAGAATAAACAGTGCCCCCAGTATGGCCGCCAGGCCAGTGAGGATAATCGGTTTGGCGCGAATGGCGCCGGCACGGATAACCGCTTCCTCGAAGTCGACACCCCTGGCGACTTCATCGTTGATGAAGTCCACCAGCAGGATAGAGTTGCGCACAATAATTCCAGCCAGCGCGATCATACCAATCATCGAGGTGGCCGTGAACTGCGCGCCAAGCAAGGCATGCCCCGGCATAACGCCGATAATGGTGAGCGGGATGGGTGCCATGATGACCAGCGGTGTCAGGTAGGAGCGGAACTGTGCGACCACCAGCAGATAAATCAGGATCAGTCCCACCGAGTAGGCGATGCCCATATCACGGAAGGTTTCGTAGGTGATCTGCCACTCGCCGTCCCACTTCAGGCTGTAGCGGTAGGGATTATCCGGCTGCTGAATGAGAGACTGCCTCACAGGCTCGCCGTTGGCGCTAAGCGTTTCACCGATGGCCTTGTGCAGTGCGGCCATGCCATACAGCGGGCTGTCCAGTTCGCCAGCCATGTCTCCGGTGACAAACACCAGTGGCAGATGATCCTTGCGGTAGATGGAACGTTCAATGGATGACATCTCCAGTGAAACCAGCTCCGACAGGGCGACCAGCGCGTTGTCACGGCCGCGAACCCTGATGCTGAGTATCTTGTCGAGATCGGTTTTTTCCGATACGGGGAGTTCCAGACGAATCGCGATCGGGTAACGGGCATTGGGGTCGTGCAGGTAGCTGATATCCTCGCCGTCGAGTACGGTTGCCAGTGCCTGAACCACGGTGGCCTGGTCTACGCCAAGCTGTGC
Organism: Thiogranum sp.; assembly: GCF_058323355.1. NCBI lineage: Bacteria > Pseudomonadati > Pseudomonadota > Gammaproteobacteria > Chromatiales > Ectothiorhodospiraceae > Thiogranum > Thiogranum sp. The sequence continues at coordinate 17,221 of NZ_JBTTIO010000098.1, read as the reverse complement.
GGCGCGGCTGCGGTTCACGCGTACGATCCTGCGTGGTGCAGGCTGCTCGACGCTGTCATCGATATCAACAATGTCGGGTGTCTGCCCGAATACGTTACGGATTTTTTGTGCGATTTCGATTTGTCCCTGGTAATCCGGGCCGTAGATTTCTGCAACCAGTGGAGACAGAACCGGCGGGCCGGGAGGGACTTCAACAATTTTCACCACCGCGCCATAGCGTTTCCCGATGGCCTGCAGCGGGTTGCGCACGCTGCGTGCAATATCATGACTTTTGCGTTCACGGTGTGACTTGTCGACCAGGTTGACCTGGATATCACCGACTGCAGCGCCTTTGCGCAGGTAGTACTGGCGAACCAGGCCGTTGAAGTTGATTGGCGCCGCGGTTCCTGCGTAGATCTGGTAGTTTTCCACTTCCGCTACGCCGGCCAGGTAGTCGGCCAGTTCGGTCAGTACGCGGTTGGTCTGTTCCAGCGATGTCCCCTCCGGCATATCGACAACCACCTGAAACTCGGATTTATTATCGAACGGGAGCATTTTCAGCACGACCAGCTTTACTCCAGCCAGTCCCACCGAGAACAGGATCAAAACCAGTATCACGGCAAGCATGAGGAAGCGCGCCCGCCGCCCCTTGTCAGCGGACAGGAAAGGTGTCAGCAAAGCCCGGAAAGTGGCGAGTAAACGTGAGTCACCGGCTTCGTCGTTGTTCTGCGTATGGGCTGTTGTGCGCAGCATTTTCAGTGACATCCACGGTGTGACAACCAGCGCGACAGCCAGTGAAATCAGCATGCCCATGCTGGCGTTGATCGGGATCGGGCTCATGTAAGGCCCCATCAGACCGGTGACAAACGCCATCGGCAACAGTGCGGCAATGACGGTAAAGGTCGCAAGAATCGTCGGTCCGCCGACTTCGTCTACGGCAACCGGTATCGCCTGCACCAGCTTGAGTTTGCCCATCTGCATATGGCGGTGGATGTTTTCCACCACCACCACCGCATCATCAACCAGGATACCGATAGAAAAAATCAGTGCGAACAGCGATACCCGGTTGAGGGTAAAGCCCCATGCCCAGGAAGCAAACAGGGTTATGGCCAGGGTAATAATCACCGCGCTGCCGACAATGATGGCTTCGCGCCAGCCCAGGCTGAAGATAACCAGCAGTACCACCGAAGCGGTGGCAAAAATGAGTTTTTTGATCAGCGTCTGCGCTTTCTGGTCGGCGGTGACGCCGTAGTTACGCGTGACGGTAACATTGATACCCTGCGGGATAAAAATACCTTTCAGTGCGTCCAGCCGGGCGATGACCTGGTCGGCAATTTCTACGGCATTGGTGCCCGGCTGCTTGGCAATCGCCAGTGTTACAGCAGGGTGCTCCCCCGACACAACGCCGCGACTGGACGCGACGCCGTGACCGAACCAGACATACTGCCGGGGCTGCTCAGGCCCGTGTCGAACCTCGGCAACATCACGCAGATAAACCGGTTTCCCGGCGTGCAGACCGATAACCAGGCCGGCTATGCTTTCTGCATCACCCAGCAGTTGACCGGCCTTGACCTGTATTTCCCGGTTGTCCCTGACCAGTGTGCCGACCTCGGCGGACTGGTTGGCTTGCCGCAGTGCTTCGCGAAGTGCATCCAGCGTCATTCCGTAACCGGCAAGACGTTGTGGGTCGAGGAGGATGCCAACAACCGGTGCCGGTCCGCCTACCGTGTAGATATTCCGGGTGCCCGGTACACGTTTAAATTCGGTTTCCAGTGTGTGGGCAACGTGCCTGAGGTCGGCGGCTGCCCGCCCGGGGTCTTCCGTCCATAGCGTCAGTGTCACAATGGGCACATCGTCGATACCCTTGGGTTTGACCAGTGGCTGACCGACACCAAGGTTGGCAGGCAACCAGTCCTGGTTGGAATACAGGGCGTTGTAGAGGCGCACGATCGCCTCGGTACGCGGCTCCCCTACCAGGAATTCAACGCTCAGGATGGAAAGACCCGGGCGTGAGACAGAATAAATGTGTTTAACGCCCTCGATTTCAGCCAGCACCTGCTCGGCTGAACTGGTGACCAGTTTTTCTACCTCTCGTGCCGATGCGCCGGGGAACGGGATGAAAACGTTGGCGAAGGTAACGTTGATTTGCGGTTCTTCCTCACGCGGCGTTACCGCAAGCGCGAACAGCCCGAGCAGTACGCCCAGCAGCGCCAGCAGCGGCGTGATTTCGGTTTGCAGAAAACGGCGTGCGATGGCGCCCGAGAACCCGAACTGTTCACTCATGGGCTGTGGCGTTTACCTGTTGTTTGAGAAGAATGCCGGCTGCCACCGGGTCCAGCGCAATCGACTCACCTTCCTCCAGTCCGGCCAGCACAACACGCAGGTTACCCGCTGCAGCGCGGCCGATGCGCAGTTGGCGAAAGTGCACCCGTCCATCGCTGTTGACGACATACACACCGGTCACTTCACTGCGGTGCACCACGGCCGAGTCAGGGATGAGCAGCGCGGGTTGCCGGTCGACCAGAAACGCTACCTTGACCAGCAGGCCCGGGTACATACCATGTTGACCGTCGGGCAATTGCACGCGGGCCGTAAAGGTGTGACTGAGTGGGTCGGCAAAAGGAAACAGCGTGATGCCCGTACTGTCCAGCCACTCGCGACTGCCGGGAATCTGCACGCGGGCCTGCAGCTTGTCACGGATACGGTCGGCATAGAACGCCGGAATGGCAACCTGGACACGCAGTTTTTCCAGCGACAGGCCGGTTGCCAGTGGCGTGCCGACACGGGCATGTTCACCAATTTCAACCAGCCGCTTGATCATGACACCGGCGAACGGCGCGCGAATCCGCGTGTATTCCCATTGTTCGCGGGCCTGTGCCAGCTTTGCCTGTGCCAGCTCCAGTCCTGCGCGTGCGGACTTGAGTGTGGTTTCCGCGTTATCCAGTGCTGCCTTGCCAAGGACTTTCTTTTTGTACAGTTGCTGTTTGCGCCGGTAGTCGGATTCGGCTTCGGTTAGCTGTGCCCGTGCCCGCGCCTCATTGGCAACAGCCTGGTCCAGCAGCGCTTTCTGGCGTTTGTCATCCAGGCGCACAATGAGTGCGCCTTTCGGGACATAGTCGTTCACATCAAATGGCAGTTCCACGACTTCGCCCGCTGTCTGGGCCGAGATGGTGGAATGGTGCACGGCTTCAACCCGTCCATCGAAGTATTGCTCGTTCGGCAATAACCGGTAACCCGCCAGTGTGGTCTCGAGTGTCGGCGATGCAGCGAATGACGGCAGCGATACCAGCAGCAGGATCAGGCCGGGGACAGCCGTATTCAGTGTGAGCGGGATAAACGACAGGACAGACACCTTGCACCTCGTAGATGGTCGACGGTTGTCTATTATCTGCCTTGTGCGATAAATCGCAATGCACGACAAGCCACTATTTGCCGGGCGGGAGCGCCAGGTTCTGAAGGGGGGTATCACGAATGGCAGACGAAGCGGTGTCGGCCTTACAGTAATTCCGCTTTGGCTTCCCGGTTCAGCAGGGCCTGCACGGCAGATGCCGGAGGTGCATTGTCATACAGAACGGCTTTCACCTGGGCGGTAATCGGCATATCGACCTGGTGTTCGGCAGCCAGTGCATCAAGTGCTTTTGCCGTTTCCAGGCCTTCTATCGCCTGCCCGATTTCATCTATTGCCAGCGCCAGTGTTTTGCCCCGCCCCAGTGCCAGTCCCAGCCGCCGGTTACGGGACAGGTCATCGGTACAGGTCAGCACCAGGTCCCCTACCCCGGCCAGCCCCATAAAGGTTTCGCGTCGTCCGCCAAGTTTGTCGCCCAGTCGCATGATCTCCGCAAGTCCACGGGTGATCAGGGCTGCGCGGGCATTGGCGCCATAGCCAAGGCCATCGGATATCCCGGCCGCGATGGCCAGCACATTCTTTACTGAGCCACCGAGTTCCACGCCTGGCAGATCGTTACTGGTGTAGGCGCGAAACGTCGGACAATGAAATAATTCAGCCACAATTTCCGCGTAGGCCGTATCCGGCGAGGCGACGGTGACGGCTGTTGGCAAGCCGCGTGCGACCTCCAGCGCAAAGCTGGGCCCGGACAGGGCCGCGTAGGTGGGGTGACCGGGCATTTCTTCCTCGACGACCTGGTGCAGAAACTTGCCGGTTCCGGGTTCAAGGCCCTTGCTGGCCCAGATCAATTTGCCTGGCGTTTCCTGTAGGGCGGACAGTTTCTTCAGGGCGGCACGAAAACCTCCGCTCGGCACGACGATGAGTACAAAGTCTGTGTTCGTGAGCGTGTCCCGCAGGTCGGCAAGCGGTGTTACACGATCCGGCAGGGGAATCCCGGGCAGATGTCGTTCGTTGGCACGCGCCTTGTTTAATGCCGCTATGTGTGAGGCGTCACGATCCCACAGCCTGACGGAAAGGCCATTACGCGCCAGCAGCATGGCCAGTGCCGTGCCCCAGGAGCCGGCACCCAGAACGGCGATAGCAGCGTGGGAAGGTTTGGGCATTTCTACGGCAGCAAGTTAACTGGCTTGCGTAGTTTCAGCCGGGGTATTGGCCTGACCGGCATTCTGTGCATACAGGGCATCAAAATTAATGGGAGCAAGCAGGAGTTGCGGGAAGCCACCCTTGGTTACGAGATCCGAGATTGCTTCACGGGCAAAGGGGAATAATGTGTTCGGGCAGTAGGCACCAAGCATAGGGCCTTTTTGCGTGTCGTCAAAGTTCTTGAGTGTGAACACACCGGCCTGCTGGACTTCTGCAAGGAAGCCGGTTTTGTCGCCCTGCTTCGCCGTAACGGTGACATTCAGCACAACCTCGTACACATCAGTGTCAACTTCTGACACCCGGGTGTTGATCTGCATGTTAATTTCCGGTTTCCAGTCTTCCGTGAATACTTGCGGTGCATTTGGAACCTCGAAGGAAACATCCTTGAGATAAATACGCAGAATGGAGAACTGGGGCTCTTCCTGAGAGGCCGCGGTATTGTTGTCTTCAGTCATAATGGATCGTTCCGGTTGTGCTGTGTCAAGTGCCCGGTACACGGGGTGCCGGGATCAAAGGCTAATTTTTATTTACCGGCAGATTGGCGCGCTGCCAGGCCATCATGCCGCCGTCCAGATTGTACACGCTTTCAAAATCGTGTTTTGCGAGAATATTGCCGGCTGCCACGGAGCGATTACCGGACCGGCAGCAGACGATGATCGGCCTGTCCCGGTATTTTTCCAGTTCGGACACGCGTTCCGCCAGTTGCTTCAGGGGGATATGAACAGCGTCCTGTATGTGGCCACTACGGTATTCGCTGTCCTCGCGGATATCCAGGAAAAGGGCATTTTCGCGGTTGTTAAGCTGGATGGCCTCAATGGGTCCAACGGATTTCATGCCGCTGAAACGGCGGCCAAGCTCAAGGAATAAAAACAGGCCGAGGGTGCCGAGGAAGGCAAGGACAAGTACCGGATGATTACCGGAAAACTCTACTAATCGTGCAAAATCCACCGTAATAAGTCCCGGAAAATTGTCAGGAGCCCGCCGGAAATCAGCTGGAGGCGTTAGCGCTGCAGAAAACTTCGCGCATCATGCCGATCAATCGCAGTGTGCGCGAGTCACCAACCCGGTAGTAGACGCGGTTGGCGTCCTTGCGCGAGGTCAGAATACCCTTGTCGCGAAGAATGGCCAGATGCTGGGAGATATTGCTCTGCGAGGTTCCGACATGTTCGACAATATCCTGCACGCTGACTTCCTGGTCGCCCAGTGTACATAGAATCTTCAGCCGCAGCGGGTGTGACATGGCCTTGAGAGAGCGTGATGCGCGATCAATGTCCTCGTCGCGGGTAATAAGGGTTTCGCTGGAAGTCATCGCCATGTCCGGATTCACCTGCCCTGCCTCGTCATTAAAGCGGAAACAGATGTGCCGGAAAGCGCGTCTGCCCCTGCCCTTTATAATCAAAACATTATACAATAATACACCTGATTATAAAGCCGTAATTTCCATGCACAGGTTTTGTCTGCATGGCAGCTTTCCTTATTTATCGTTAGAATAGATCTAATCACCTGTTTAAGATCCCACATGCGCAGACACTGAAGGTCATGTCAAAAACTCCCAAGCCGGCCGTACTGATTATTCTCGATGGATGGGGATACAGCGAAGATACGGATTACAATGCCATCTATACCGCAAATACACCGGTCTGGGACCGGATGTGGGCCGAATATCCCCATAGCTTCATACGCACGTCGGGTGCATCGGTCGGGTTGCCGGGCGAGCAGATGGGTAACTCGGAAGTCGGGCACCTGAACCTGGGGGCGGGCCGTGTTGTTTACCAGGAGTTCACGCGCGTCAGTCGCTCGATCAAAACGGGATCCTTTTTCAACAATGCCACGCTGACCGATGCCGCCGATGTCGCCATCAGGACCGGCAAGGCGCTGCACGTGCTGGGCCTGTTATCGCCCGGTGGTGTGCACAGCCACGAAGAACATATTCACGCCATGGTCAGGCTGGCCGTTGAGCGAGGCGTAGAGAAGGTTTACCTGCACGCTTTTCTCGATGGACGCGATACACCGCCACGCAGTGCCGCGGCGTCTATCCAGGCCATGGAAGACCGCTTCCGTGAATATGGCGGCGGACGTTTTGCCTCGATCATCGGTCGCTACTATGCCATGGACCGTGACCACCGCTGGCCACGTATCCAGGCAGCCTATGACCTGATCACACAGGGTAAGGCGGAATTCGAGGCCGAGGATGCCATTACCGGTCTGGAAATGGCCTATGCGCGCGAGGAAAGCGACGAGTTCGTCAAGGCCACACGGATCGTTCCAAAGGGTGACAAGCCGGTTCGGGTTGAGGACGGAGATGTTATGGTGTTCATGAACTACCGTTCCGATCGTGCCCGGCAGATTACACGCCCGTTTATCGAAAGCGATTTCGATGGTTTCGAGCGCGAGCTTGTGCCGAAACTGGCGCGTTTCGTCAGCCTGACAGAATACAACTCCAGGTTTGATGTGCCCGTGGCCTTCCCCGCAGAACGGCTGAAAAATGTGTTTGGTGAATTTGCTTCACACCATGGTCTGCGCCAGCTGCGGCTCGCCGAGACGGAGAAATACGCACACGTCACCTTCTTTTTCAATGGTGGTGTGGAAGAGCCTTTCGAAGGAGAAGAGCGCATCCTGGTGCCTTCGCCGCTGGTGGACACCTACGACCTGCAGCCGGAGATGAATGCACCGAAGCTGACTGACCAGCTGGTCGAGGCCATCGAGAGCAGCGACTATGATGCCATTATCTGTAACTATGCCAATCCGGACATGGTGGGCCATACCGGCAACATGGAGGCGGCTGTCAAGGCCATAGAAGCCATTGACCAGAGCCTGGGGCGAGTGTTGGCAGCCCTGCAGTCGGTCGGTGCTGAAATGCTGATTACCGCGGATCACGGCAATGCCGAGCAGATGCGCGACAGGGAAACCGGCCAGCCACACACGGCACACACATCCAATGTCGTACCGTTAATTTATGTGGGTCGTCCGGCCCGGCTCAGTGATGGCGCCCTGTCCGATATCGTACCGAGCCTCATCGACATGCTGGGCCTGCAGCCACCAGCGGAAATGACCGGCCGCTCATTGATCGAGTGGCAGCCCGCGGATGAAGCGGACAAGCTGGTGGCGGGCGCGGAGACCGAAGTCTGATCCTGCCCGGTCACACGCGTGGCCACTGGGCGCCATGGTTCGTGTGGCTGTTTGTTGCCGTCGCCGTGGCAGGGTTTTCTGCCTCAGTCCGCGCCGAACAGGATGCAACAGCGAAAGTACATGAGCTTGGCGAGCTGCGTACACGCATTCACGACTTGCAGCAGCGGCTTGTCGCCAGGCGTAAACAGAAAACCCGCGAAGAACGGGCGCTACGCGATATAGATCGCGACATCAGTACGACACAAAAAGCACTGGAACGAACGGAAAGCCGCCTGCAATCGGTGCGCGGGCAGTTGCTCACATTGCAGCGTCGGCAGAAAAGCGAAGCCCGCCGACTTGACACACAAAGGCAGCAACTGATGCGCGAAGCGCGCAGTGCCTATGTCATGGGCCGCCAGAAACAGGTCAAACTGTTGTTAAACCAGGAACAGCCGGATGCAGTCGGGCGGATGCTGACCTACTTTGGCTACTTTTCCCGTGCCCGCGCGGAAAAGATTGATGCCATGAAGACTTCGCTGCAGCGCCTTCAGGCCCTGCAGGTGGATATCGGGGAGAAGACACGGACCCTGTCGGCATTGCGTAACAGCCAGCGAGACCGTGTAGCCCGCCTTGCAGAGCAGAAATCCTTGCGGGCCAGTGCCGTGGCGGCCCTCAGACAGCAGCTGGCTAAACAGGGTGGTGCCCTGAAGCAGCTTCAGGCTGACGAACGGCGTCTGCAGGAACTGGTGCATTCGTTACAGGAACTGCTTGCCGATATTCCTTCCGACGTGGCACAAAACAAACCCTTCAATGCCCTGAAAGGAACATTGAGGTGGCCGGCGCGCGGGACGCTGAGCGCACGTTTTGGTGCGCCACGCGGCAACAGCGGGCTGACCTGGCAGGGCGTAATGATCGCGGCACCGGAGGGTGGCAAGGTACGTGCGGTTGCGCAGGGTCGGGTGGCCTTTGCCGACTGGATGCGGGGTTTCGGTTTATTACTGATTATCGATCACGGCGACGGCTACATGAGCTTATACGGGCATAATCAGGCCCTCTATAAGGAAGTTGGCGAATGGGTCGATAGTGGGGAAGTGGTTGCAACACTGGGCGCCAGTGGCGGTCAGACACAGTCCGGGCTGTATTTTGAGTTGCGGCACCGCGGGCGCCCGGTCAATCCGCGCAAATGGTGTCGCGGAAAACCCTCCCGTAGCGCCGGTTAGTGGCGCAGATTTGGCAATAAGCCACTCTGCTATGGTATGGTCAGCACTGTTTTAAAGCCAACTCCTTGTAAGGCTTTATATATTATTTTAATTTCGAGGTGACAGTGACGTCACCAGGTCAGGTTTGTAAATGAGTGTAAAACGACAAAATATTTTTCTGGTGCTGATCGGGCTTACCATCGGCGTATCCCTCTCGATCGGTCAGGGTGTTTTCGCAGAACGCGAGGTGCCGGCAGCGGTACGCGGTCTGCCGGTCGACGAACTGCGCACCTTTACCGATGTTTTTGGTCGCATCAAGAATGACTATGTCGAAGACGTCGATGATAGCGAGTTGCTGGAAAATGCCATCCGCGGCATGCTTTCCGGCCTCGACCCGCACTCATCCTACCTTGATCGCGAACAGTTCAAGGAATTACAGGTTGGCACCACCGGTGAATTCGGCGGACTGGGTATCGAAGTCGGCATGGAAGACGGTTTCGTCAAGGTTATCGCTCCTATCGATGACACCCCGGCGCAACGTGCCGGCGTCAAGGCCGGTGACCTGATCATTCGCCTTGATGACACCCCGGTGAAAGGCCTGACACTGAATGAAGCCGTAAAGATCATGCGCGGCAAGCCCGGCTCAGTTCTCAAACTTACCATCGTGCGTGAAGGTGTCGAGAAGCCACTGAAGATCGAAATCAGGCGCGACATCATCAAGGTCAGGAGCGTCAAGAAACGTATGCTCGAAGAGGGTTTTGGTTATGTGCGTATTTCGCAGTTCCAGTCCAAGACCGCAGACAACATGGTGACGGCGATCGAGGAACTGAAAAAGCAGGCGGGTGGTTCGCTGAAAGGCATGGTACTGGACCTGCGTAACAACCCCGGTGGTGTCCTGAACGGTGCCGTTGCGGTGTCCGACGCGTTTCTCAAGAAGGGGCTGATTGTATACACCGAAGGTCGGGTCAATGATTCACGCTTGCGTTTCAATGCTACACCGGACGATATTCTCGACAACTCTCCGCTGGTTGTGCTGGTCAATCAGGGATCGGCGTCTGCTTCGGAAATTGTTTCCGGTGCGCTCCAGGATCACAGTCGCGCCATCATTGTTGGCACGCAGACCTTCGGTAAGGGTTCCGTGCAGACGATTCTGCCGTTAAGCAATGGTACGGCAGTGAAGCTGACCACGGCACGTTACTTCACGCCTTCCGGTCGATCCATTCAGGCCGAGGGTATCAAGCCGGATATCGAACTCGACCAGGTGCGTATATCGGCCATCGAGCGTACCTTTGACCCGATCAAGGAAGCGGATTTGTCCGGCCACCTGTCAAATGGCAATGGTAAAAAGGCAGCACAGGGCAAAAAGAAGAAAGACGGAAAAAAAGAATCCCTGGCACAGACCGACTATCAACTCTACGAGGCACTGAATTTACTCAAGGGCCTCGCCATACAGCGGGAACATATGCCATGACAAAAACAACCGGCCTCTGGCCGGTTCTTTTTGCAGTGATATTTTTTACGGGATCTGTCCGGGCGCAACCCCCTGTGGCCCCGCAAGCCGTGATTGGTATCATTATTGATGATATGGGTAAGCGGCAAGAGACCGGAAACCGTGTGCTTGCCCTGCCCGGCCCGGTAGCCTGCGCATTTTTGCCGCGCGCAAAACATACCCGCGAACTTGCTGACAAGGCCAACCGCCGTGGCCGTGAGGTGTTGCTGCACCTTCCCATGGACAGCGTCGATGGCCGACCGCTGGACGATGGCGCGGTGACGCTGGAAATGACCGAAACCGAGTTTGTCGGCACCGTGCTGGACAACCTGCGGCGCGTACCACACGCCATCGGCGTGAACAACCACATGGGCAGCCTGCTGACCCGCCACCCGGGACACATGCGCTGGTTAATGGAGGCCATGCGCCGTCAGGGACCACTGTTTTTCGTAGACAGTCGCACGACCAGGGCCACCGTGGCCCTGCAGGTGGCGGAGGAAAACGGTGTGCCGGGCATAAGGCGCAATGTCTTTCTCGATAACAGCCTTGATAAAAAGGACATAGCCTTTCAGTTCGACAGGCTGGTAGCATTGGCCCGTGAACAGGGCACTGCGCTGGCGATCGGACACCCCTACCCGCAAACGCTGGCAGTACTGGAGCAACGCCTCCCGCAACTGGCACGACAGGGTGTGCGGCTGGTGACGGTGCGGGAGCTGATTGACCAACAACAGGAGGGTGAAAAGACATGGCAAGCGTACTGGTCCCCCTCGCACAGGGATGCGAAGAACTCGAAGCCGTCACTGTAGTTGATTTGATGCGGCGTGCCGGCATTGAGGTTGTGACGGCCGGCCTCGACGAGCAACCGGTAAAGGCATCGCGCGGAATCGTCCTGGTTCCGGATACCACACTCGATGAAGCATTGAAACATGACTACGACATGGTTGTGTTGCCGGGTGGTTTGCCCGGTGCGGATTACCTCGATAATGATCCACGTATTCACGCCCTGCTCAAGCACATGGCAGCGTCCGGCCGTTATACCGCAGCCATCTGTGCGGCGCCCAGGGTGCTGGCGCGCGGCGGTTTGCTCGAAGGCCGGCAAGTGACCAGCTATCCGGGGATGCTCGATGATGTCAGTGGCATTGATTACAGCACCGAGGCCGTGGTCGAGGATGGAACCGTTATTACCTCGCGTGGGCCGGGTACAGCCATGGACTTTGCGCTGACACTGATTGAGCGCCTGGTCGGGAAAGCAAAACGCGATGAGGTAGAAGCTGCATTGCAGCGACCGTAGTCCGAAAACCTTGCAGGAAATCCATGAAACTCATCGAAGTCGTTGCCGATGCCGGCCATCTGGACACCCTGGTTGGCCTGGCGGAACAGTATGGCGCGCTGGATTGCTGGTACAGTCAAACGGTAGAGGACCAGCGTCGCAGTGTGCGCATGCTGGTATCTGATGATGCGCGGCAGACGGTGCTTGATGCCTTGCAGAACCTGCTGGGAACTGCAGAAAATGCCCGTATTATTGTGCAGCCTGTCGAAGCCGTGTTGCCGCGCCCTGCCCCGAAACGTGATGATACAGCCGACAACGGCAGCGCCGCTGTAAAGTCCGGCGGCGGGCTGACGCGCGAAGAGTTATACAACGAGATCGAAAAAGGCGCACGCCTTAATCTCAACTTTCTGATCCTGGTGTTCCTCTCAACCGTGGTAGCAGCGATTGGCCTGCTGGAAGATAACGTGGCTGTCATCGTTGGTGCCATGGTGATTGCTCCCCTGCTCGGCCCGAACATTGCACTGGCATTTGCGGCCACGCTGGGTGACAGGGACCTGTTGCAGGAATCCCTGAAGACCAATCTTGCCGGTGTTGCGCTTGCCCTGTTCCTGTCTTTCCTGATTGGCTGGTTCTGGCAGATCGATGTGCCGGGTCCGGAGATTCTATCCCGCACCACGGTTGGCTTCGATGGCATCGTGCTGGCACTGGCTTCGGGTGCTGCCGCGGTGCTTTCACTGACCAGCGGTGTGGCCAGCGCGCTGGTTGGCGTTATGGTCGCGGTCGCGCTGCTGCCACCCACGGCAGCGCTGGGGATGATGCTGGCTTCCGGGCAGCCTGAGCTGGCGGTCGGTGCAGGGTTGTTGCTGGCAGCCAACATCGTGTGCGTCAACCTGTCAGCCAACCTGGTATTCCTCATCAAGGGCGTACGTCCGCGCACCTGGCTGGAGAAGCGAAAGGCACGTCAGTCCGCGGTCTGGATTGTGCTGTTCTGGCTTATTGCGCTGGTGGTGCTGGTGGCAGCCGTTGATTTGCGACACTTGCTGTGAAGCGCGGTATGGCGCGTATTATCCTGGGCGCCCGTGTCGGAACATGCTGTGAGCGTCGGATATGTTTACGACGGACAGCGCGTGTAAATTTTCCGACATAAGCATGTAACGCATTAATCTATATAGAATATAAGCGCCTTCTGATGCAGCGACGTTGTCGGGATATTTTACGAAAACACGCCTGTATTTTCATGACGTTAGCTAACTCGTTGATTCTCCCCTGAATTTAAAACGGGCACGCTTGTTGCTCAAGGTAATACACAACATAACGTTCAACCCGCTGAAGCGCAGCGTAGTCGGGTAACGCATTGAACACAGTGTTGGAGGAGAAACAACGATAATAAAGCGCGGTCGATTCGGAGGAGTCACACGGCGTAACAAGACAACAACAAGGCTCAACTTACAAAATCAAAAGCTATAAGTAATTAAAGAGCCCGAATTTTAACCCGCCACAAGGCGGGTTTTTTATGCCTGTGGTCTAATCGCTTTCCCAGGCCGCCAGGAACAGCACGGCAGAAATTCCACCGAACACCCAGCTCAGCAAGGGAGCGCCCCCCACCATGGCAGGTGCGTAACCGTCGAGTCCATAGATCAGCGAGGCGCTGATCAGAAAGCCGCTGCCAAGAATGGCGTAGATGGTGCGCTGGCTTGAGCGATGCATCTGTTGACGCAGTTTCTGCAGTTCCGCCGATTCCCATTGCAGCTGCAGCTTGCCTTCGGAAGCCTGTTGCAGTGCTCGGTGGATCAGCACGGGGATTTCCGGCAGGCGTTCGCTCCACTCCGGAAAACTGCGTTTCATGCGTCCGACAAAGGCACGCGCACCGACCTGCTCGCTCATCCAGCGCTCCAGGAAAGGCTTGGCGGTCAGCCACAGGTCGAGGTCGGGGTAGAGTTGCCGACCCAGGCCCTCGATATTGAGCAGGGTTTTTTGCAGCAATACCAGTTGCGGCTGGATCTCCATGTCGAAACGCCGTGCGGTCTGGAACAGTCGCAGCAGTAATTGGCCGAATGAAATTTCTTTCAGCGGCCGTTCGAAAATGGGTTCGCACACCGAGCGTATGGCGGATTCAAATTCATCCACCCGGGTTCCCTTTGGCACCCATTCCGATTCCACGTGCAGCTGGGCCACACGGTAATAGTCGCGGCGGAAGAAGGCCAGGAAGTTTTCCGCCAGGTAGCGCTGGTCGACCGGGCTCAGCGTTCCCATGATGCCAAAGTCCACCGCCATGTACTGTCCCTCGGGAGAGACAAAAATATTGCCGGGGTGCATATCGGCATGAAAAAAGTTGTGCCGGAATACCTGGGTAAAAAAGATTTCCACACCACGTTCCGAAAGGGATTTCATGTCGATACCGGCTTGTCTCAGTGCATCGAGGTCACTGACCGGTATACCGTAGATGCGTTCCATCACCATCACGTTGCGGCGACAGTAGGGCCAGTAGACTTCCGGCACATGCAGCAGGTCGGAGTGTTCGAAATTGCGTCGCAGCTGTGAGGCATTGGCGGCCTCGCGCAGCAGGTCCATTTCCTCGTAGAGCGTTTTCTGGAACTCGGCGACAACCTCACGTGGGCGCAGGCGACGCCCTTCGCTCCAGTAGCGCTCAGCGAGCCCGGCAATGTAGTAAAGCAGACTGACGTCACGGCGTATCACCGGCTCGATGCCGGGGCGCAGCACCTTGACCACGACATCCTCACCGCTGTTGAGTGTGGCAGCATGTACCTGGGCGACGGAGGCGGAAGCCAGCGGCGTAGCATCGAAACGCGAGAAGATTTCCTGAACGGGGCGACCATGCGCCTGTTCGATAATCGTGGTGGCCAGTGCACCGGGGAAGGGTGGCACACGGTCCTGCAGTTTTGCCAGCTCGTCGGCAATGTCGTCCGGCAGCAGATCCTTGCGTGTGGAGAGGATCTGTCCGAATTTGACAAAAATGGGGCCGAGGTCTTCCAGTGTGTGGCGGATACGCACAGCGCGTGGCGTGCCTCTGCTGAGAAGATGCCACGGTGCCAGCCAACGCAGGAAGCGCACCGGCCGGAACAGGTGGGTGGCGAGAATGACCTCATCCAGGCCGTTTCTGACCAGTACCCAGGCAATGTGCAGCAGTCGCAGCAGCTGGCCGGGCCGGATCATAATGCCTGGCCCTGAATTTTCAGCAGGCGTTCCACGCGCGCTGAAAGACGGTCTGTATCGGCGCGAAGCCTGTCCACCTCATCGAGAAATGTATCGATTTCGATACGTGCTGGAAGCAACCGCGCTTCCTCCTGAAGGTACTCGGACAGATCCTGTTGCAGCGTTTCGCCGGTTTCACCGAGCCATTGTTGCCCCTTGCGTACCAGTTCACCGAGCTGGTGGGCGATGGTGTCGCCCGTCAACTTCGACAGTTGTTCTTCCCAGTCCCAGTCGACACGGCCGAGAAGATCCTGGAATGCCTGGCCGGTTTCCGTGTCACCGCTGATTTCGACTGCGCCGTGGAACAGGGCGTCCTCGCGAGCTTCCAGTGCCAGGCGTGCAAATCCGGCCGGTGTGCCGCGAAGCAGGGTATCCGGTTGGCCTTCGTAACGGGTCAACACCTTGATGCCTTCGCTATCAGGCAGAAAATACAGCGTAAGATCCGTGCCCGTCAGGTTTACCGCGATGACCTTGTCCTGCAATGCCGCACAACGTTGCAGCGCATCCGGGTCCTGTTTGAGATACAGGTCGAGCGCGGATTCCAGCGCAGCGGAAAGCAGGGCAGGGGTGCTCATGGGCGTTTTAGTAACGGAACCCGCGGTGCAGGGCGACAATGCCGCCGCTGAGATTGAAGTAGTCGCAATCTTCGAAACCGGCCTGTTCCATCATGTCTTTCAGTGTCTCCTGGTCCGGGTGCATGCGGATCGATTCGGCGAGGTAGCGGTAGCTGTCCTCGTCTTTGGCAATGAGTCTGCCCATCAACGGCAGCAGCTTGAAGGAATAGAGGTCGTACAGCGGCTTGAGGCCGGGTGCGACAGGCCTGGAGAATTCCAGTACCAGTACACGCCCGCCGGGTTTGAGGCAGCGGTACATGGAGGCCAGCGCCTTTTGTTTGTCAGTGACATTGCGCAGGCCGAAGGCCATGGTGATGCAGTCAAAACTTTGCTCAGGGAAAGGCAGGCATTCGGCGTTGGCCTGCACGAATTGCACATTGCCGGTGATGCCCCTGTCGAGCAGGCGCTCACGGCCGACATTGAGCATGGAGGCATTGATGTCGCCGATGACGACCTCACCTGTCGGACCAACCAGTCGCGACAGCCGCGCACCCAGGTCGCCGGTTCCACCGGCCAGGTCGAGAATGCGCTGGCCGGGCCGGGCGCCGGTCTGCTCAATGGCAAAGCGTTTCCACAGGCGGTGGATACCGAATGACATGGCGTCGTTCATCAGGTCATAATTGTCAGCGACCGAGTCAAATACGCCGGTCACCCGGCGTTGTTTTTCCTCGATATCGACCTGTTCGAAACCGAAATGGGTTTTTTCAGACATGACGAATCCGTTTCTGTATCAGGCTGTATTGTAGCCGGAAGGCGGCGCCGCGTCTTCGGTCTGTACAACCGGTTTATTTAAAAGAATGGAGGCCCAGAAAAAGAAGTTTGTCGCCACTCTGGAGCGGGCCGAGTCCGGTAGCGCCGCAGACCAGTACGATCTTGGCATGATGTATCTGAAGGGTCGGGGAACGAAACTGGACGCTGCCAGGGGCCGCCAATGGCTGGAGAAGGCGGTGGCCCAGACACATGAGAAAGCTACAACGCGACTCTCGATCCTGCTTCTCAAGGGCGAGGGTGGTGCGTCTGACTATGGTAGGGCGCGCTAGCTGCTCAATAGCGTCAGTGGACGCAGCGCATTGGCTCAGTACTATCTGGGAGAACTCTACGCGGCGGGTAAAGGTGTGCCTCGTGACTATGAACAGGCCATGAGCTGGTACCGCAAAGCGGCTGACAACGGATTTTACATGGCCGGCGGCAAGATTATTGACATGGAAGAGGAAATCCGCATGCAGGCCCGCCGCAAGGCCAATGCGGAAAGGGTGGCTGCCGAGCGGCAACGTGCACAGGTGGAACAGGATCAGCAACGTATTGCGGTCGAAAAAGCGGCACGCGCCGAGGCTGCCAGAAAAGCCAGTGCCGCAAAGACCCGGGAAGTGCAGAAGAAGAAAACGGTTGCGGCTCGTCCCGCACCGGTAGCCAAAAAGGTCGTTGTGCTTTCACCACTCGAAATACTGGGTAACAAGTTATGGTCGGCACGTACCAGCCCGGTGGAATATCTGCCATCGGCAGTCACCCAATGCGAACTGGATGCGGGTGTGCTGGTTTGTTTCAGTGAAGAGTTGAAACGTGAGAGCGGTAACCAGACGGTACTGTACAAGGTTAAATCTGAAATACGCGAAAACAACGGCGGCTTCTCCATTGCTTACCGCAATCTGGTGCTGGGCGTAGAGGACGCGGACATGCCGGACGGCGAGGACGACGAATCGGGTTATGACGATGAAGTCGACCAGGGTTTTTCAATCCAGACCGGCTGGACGCGTTCGCACCAGGTGGTTTGCCTGCCCGATGGCGGCAAGGCAATGAATT
>NZ_JBTTIO010000097.1:0-25183 GCF_058323355.1 Thiogranum sp. | reverse complement strand
TAAATTGTTTCATTGGGGTATTACTCTTTTTATATCATTATATAAATCGAGTCTGACCCCATTGAAACTGAACTTAGAGATAAACCGGCGCATCCCCGGGCTTCCACAGCGGGTGTTTTACCATGACGGATTCAAAGAGTTCCGAGGCCAGCCAGTCATCCAGCCATTGACGCAGATGGACATAGGGCGACTGGTCGAACCAGTCGCGATCGACAAACGCAAACTGACGAATAAACGGGAATACACCAATGTCCGCCAGTGTCGGCCGATCACCCAGCAGGTAGCGTGATTCTGACAGTGTTTCTTCCAGTTCTTCCAGGAATTCCTCACCACGCTCGCGATAGTATTGCTGCGGGTGTTCCGGGTAGCGTTCGAAATACTTGTAGTGGTCCAGGTCTTCCTTGAAAGAGAAATCATTGATCTCCAGGACCTGGTCAGCCGGGATGACGTTGGCTTCATCGTCGCCCAGCCAGTTGTCCGGGTCGTTCTGACGCAGCGCCCACAACACGATATCCCAGCTTTCATCAATCACCATGCCGTCCGGCACGACCAGTACCGGCACGGTGTTCTTTGGCGATGCGGCTGACAATTCCGCCGGCACCGCGTTCAGGTCCACTTCACGCAACTCCACCGGCAAGCCGGCATATTTCAACGCCAGCCGCGCACGCATGGCATAGGGACAGCGACGGAAACTGTAGAGGATGTTCGGTGTAGCAGACGATTCGTTCATGTTCTGTCCCGGTTAACAGCTGGTCATGGCGGCAAACAGGTCGGCAAGGGTTTGCCGCCGACCGTTGCCAATCTTCAAAGCGCGTCATGTTACTTCATTCCACAACAAAGACTTACCGATGATTTTCAGGGAAATTCAAAAACGGTTCGGAAATTGCAATATGCACGGGAAAGCCTATACGGAGCAGGTTATGAAACAGTCCACACGTCTACTTTTATTGATCATAGCGGTCGCCATCGCTGCCATGTTGCTGATTTCGCCCACGCATCTCGGTGCATTCCTCAACCTCCCCGGCCTGATCGTGGTGATCGGCGGCACCCTGGTCGCGACCTTCCTGAGCCGCCCCACGGCGGAAGTCATGGCGATTCTGCGCAGCATTCCTGCCCTGTTGCGAGAGCAACCCCTGTCTTCCACAAACCACGACATCGATCAGCTGTTACGTTTCGCCAGCCGTTACCGGGTTGCCAGCGTACGCAATGCCGAACGCGAACTCGGCCGTATCAGTAACCCGTTTGTCCGCGCCGGACTGCAACAGGTCGTCGACCGCGCACCGGAACAGGAACTGGAGAAAACCCTGCGCTGGCGTCTGTCCAGCGTATTGCGGCGCGAGCAGGCCCGCGTGCAGATTATCAATACCATGGCCATTTTTGCACCGGCCTTCGGCATGCTGGGCACCCTGTTCGGGCTGGTCAATATGCTCTCCGGGCTGGGTGAAAGCGGCCTGCAGGAGATCGGTGGCAGCATGGCATTCGCCATGATCACCACCGTCTACGGCATTATCGCTGCCAACCTGCTGTTCAAACCGCTGGCCATCAAAATGGAACGCCGTACCAACCAGCGCCTCGTGCAGATGAAAACGCTGATGGAGGGCATCCTGATGGTCTATCACAAACGCCACCCGGTACAGATCCGCGACGTGCTTGAATCCATGCAGCACGGTAACAGTGAAACGACGCAACCCACTCAGCCGAATAATCTGACGCTGGTCGGTGCCTGAACCTCCCATGTCCGCGACGGCCACATTTTCACGGGATACAGCAGCACAAGGCGCAGCGTCGGACGATCAGTTCCCCTGGGATCTGGAAGCCGCGCCTTCTGTCATGGAGAGCGACACATGGCTATTGAGTTTTATCGATGTGCTCACACTGCTACTGGCGCTGTTTGTGTTGTTACTGGCACAGGAACACCAGCGCAACAAGACCCCCGGGTATGAAATCCCCGCTGAGCCGGTACAGGTCATTCATGAATATGAGACCGCGCCGCCTGAACCGGCACCCGTTCCGATGCTTCAGCCCTTTGCCACCATCCAGTTGCCGTCACTGCCGCAAATCGTTACACCGCTGGGTCAGCTACGGATGCCGATATCCAGCAGGACAAAAAATACGCGGGGAAAACCGCCCGTGGCCAGCAAACCGGAATCCGTGCAACAGGCCGAAACCCGTGAAAGCGTGCCGACTGAACAACAACCGGAAAACCCGGCAACAACCACCTCACCCGCCGATCAATTGATGGAAAGCCTTCGCAACAGCGAACTGGCTGATCGCATCGATATCCAGGCCCACAGCAACAGTCTGCGCCTCGACATCGCAGACAGTATTCTGTTTGCACCGGCCCGCACCACACTCACCGAACACGGGACCAGGCTGCTTGGTGAACTGGCAGCCACCCTGAACACCCTGCCCTGGTCGCTGTCGGTGGAAGGTCATACCGATAACGTTCCGATTAAAACGCCACGTTTCCCTTCCAACTGGGAGCTGTCCACGGCACGCGCATCCAGTGTGGCGCGTGAACTTATCCATCATGGAATCGAGGCAGACCGCATCCGTGCCATTGGCTATGCCGATACGCGGCCGCGTGCCAGCAACGATACGCCGGAAGGGCGTAACCGTAACCGGCGTGTCACGTTTGTACTGGAATTTTCAGATGAACCACGCGCGACAGAAAGCGAGGCAAAACTACACAGTGGCCCGACGGGAATCCCCAAGCCCGAGTGACAGCAGTGCCGCGGCCAGTACGAACCCGACCGACCACCACAGACAACCGGTCAGACCCTGGGACTGGTACACCCAGCCAGACAACACCGTCCCGATTAACCGGCCACCGGCATTGGCCATGTAATAGAAGCCGACATTGACCGCTGCCTGGTCGTGATGTGAGTAGGCCAGCACCAGGAAAGAATGTACCGCTGAGTTAAGGGCAAACACCAGCGCAAACAGGCCGAGGCCGATAATCAATACAAGTACTGGATCAAACCCTGCCATCAGCCCCAGCGCAATGCCGGCTGGCACCAGTGCCAGGACAAACACCCAGAACCTTGCCGTATCCGCACCCGGGCCGCGCCCGTCCCTGCGTTTACGCAGCAATGCCGGGGCACACGCCTGGATCAGGCCATAACCGATCACCCACAGCGCCAGAAAGCCACCTACGCGGGCATTGTCCCAGCCCCTTCAACGCATTCTTGGACCCGGTCAGCACAGCCACCCATTTGAACAACCGCCCATGCGCATCTTTTGGCAACATCAGTTTGACGCTGGCTTTTGCGCTCATCTTGTTCAGGTCCTTGGCGATACCGGACAGGGCCTGTGCCGCCATCACGTAAGGCACGCTGAGCCAGGCATCCGGCACGGTCAGCATAACCAGCGCAATCACCTGCAGGCCCATGCCGATATGCATGGTCACATTCAGCCCGATACGCGAAGCAACCCAGCCACCCAGCAGGTTGGTCACCACACCAAAGAATTCGTAGAACAGAAACAGGAAAGCGATTTCCAGTGGCGAATAACCGAGCTGGAAGAAATACAGCAGTACCAGCATACGGATAGCGCCATCGGTCAGGGTGAACGCCCAGTATGCTGCTGTCACCACCAGGTAGTTACGTATACCTTCTACCCGGGCCGATGCTGTGTTCATTCTGAATACCGTTCAGAGACTGGCGACGACCTTGCGTGCCAGTTCCGCCAGCCGGTTCGCGTAGCCAAACTCGTTGTCGTACCAGGCCAGCACCTTGACCTGGGTACCATCAATCACCATGGTGGACAGTGCGTCGACAATGGAAGAGCGCGGATCATCCCGGTAATCCACCGACACCAGAGGACGTTCCTCGTAGCCCAGGATACCGGCAAGCGGCCCTTCTGCTGCCTGCCTGAACAGGGCATTCACCTCGGCGGCATCGGTACGTGGCGCGTAAAGCAAGACGGCCCATACGGCCAAAAGCGTTGATTGCTGTGCGTATTGCCACGGTATATCCCCCTGCCTTCTGCCTGGAATTGATGCAGGACGAATATACACTTATCCGTATATATGTTCAAAGTAATATTTTAGCCCGGATGGTGGGCGGGGATGTAATAAGAAAAGGTGTTCAGGCGCAGCAGGATGCGCCGGGGCGGTTTGGCATATCAACGAGCATCTGCCGGTCCTGTGCATAGGGCGATTCATCGGCGATACCCTTTGCGGTCGCTCTCAGTACCTGTTTTGCCCAGGCCGGTAGACGTTTGTTCATACGGTAGTAGATCCACTGTCCTTCCCGACGGGTAGAGACAATGCCCGCTTCACGCAGTTGTGCCAGGTGACGGGAGATCTTCGGCTGGATGATATCCAGTGCATGCTTGAGTTCGCACACACACAATTCTCCTTCCTGTACCAGCAACATCAGGCTGCGCAAACGGGTTGGATCGGCAAGCGCCTTGAAAAACACTTCTGCGGTCAGTTCCATGACACCAAGTCTGAACCAGACGCTCACAGGCGGTCAACTGCCCTGTCACACACAGCACGTCACCCCTCCCTGCCTGATTTGGTGTATCGTATCCCTGTGCCAAATGGAGAATGCAGAACATGGTTCGTAACCGACTGAAGCTGCTTGGCTTCAGCCTGCTGCTCGTTGCTGTTGTTACAGCGGCAATAATGTATCTGACCCGCCCGAAACCCGTTGATGTCGTGGTCGCAGTTGTCACACGCGGCAGTGTCGAGGACACCACGGCCAATACCCGTGCCGGTACGGTAAAAGCCTGTAAACGCGCCGGCATTTCTCCTGCGATTGGCGGCCAGATTGCGCGCATGCCAGTCAAGGACGGTGACACCGTCGAGGCTGGCGAGGTTCTGCTGGAACTGTGGAACGATGACCTGCGTTCCCGCGTAACCCTTGCTGTCAGCCAGGCAAAGGCCGCCGAGGCAACAGCGCGCCAGGTCTGCGTGCGCGCCGAGGTTGCGGCACGTGAAGCCGTCCGTCTGCATTCATTGAGGCGCAAGGGGCTGGCAACGGAAGAAGCCAGTGACAAGGCCGATGGCGAGTCGCGTGCGCAGGCTGCCGCCTGCGAAGCCGCCAACGCCAACACCCGCGTCAGCGAGGCGCAACTGGCCGTAGCGCAAGCGCTACTGGACCGCACCCGCCTGACCGCACCGTTCGCCGGCATTGTCGCGGAAATCAACGGCGAGGTCGGTGAGTTTGTCACCCCCTCCCCGGTCGGGGTTCCTACACCCCCCGCCGTTGACCTGATGGACATCAGCTGCCTGTATATCTCGGCGCCGATCGACGAGGTGGATGCGCCGGGTGTCGGTACCGGTATGGATGCAAGAATTTCTCTCGATGCTTTCCCGGGCCGGACCTTTGCCGGCAAGGTACGCCGTATTGCCCCCTACGTCATCGACCGCGAAAAGCAGGCGCGTGTGGTCGATGTGGAAGTGGTTTTTGTCAATGCCGAAGACAACAAAACCATGCTGCCGGGCTACAGCGCCGATATCGAGATCATCCTGTCGAAGCACGACGATACCCTGCGTATCCCGACCGAGGCGATTCTTGAAGGCAACAAGGTACTGGTGGTCGGAGAAGACATGCGGCTGCGCGAGCAGGTCATTGAAACCGGCCTGTCCAACTGGAACTTCACCGAGGTGCTGTCCGGCCCCGGGGAAGGCGACAGGGTGGTGATCTCGGTCGACCGGGACGGCGTGGAAGACGGCGCTGAAGTGCGCATCGAATCGGTCAAAGATGGCGATCATTGAACTCCGCCAGGTGCACCGGGATTTTCAGGTGGGTGACCAGACGGTACACGCGCTGGACGACGTCAACCTGAGCATTGAAGCCGGTGAATACGCGTCCATCATGGGACCATCCGGTTCGGGGAAATCCACCCTGCTGAACCTGGTCGGTCTGCTGGACCGTGCCACTCGCGGCCAGTACCTGCTCAACGGCGAAGATGTCACCACGCTGAGCGATATTGCCCAGGCCGAGGTGCGCAACCGCCAGATCGGTTTCGTGTTCCAGGCCTTTCACCTTGTACCGCGCCTGACCGCGGCCCAGAACATCGAACTGCCCCTGATACTCGCCGGTATCCCGAAAGATATTCGTGACGGGCGTGTTGATGAAGCCCTGAAAGCCCTGAACCTGGACAGCCGCGCCCGGCACAAACCCGATCAGTTGTCGGGCGGCCAGCGCCAGCGTGTCGCCATTGCCCGCGCAACCATTATGCAACCGAAAGTCCTGCTGGCCGATGAACCCACCGGCAACCTGGACCGGAAATCCGGTCAGGATGTGATTGATATTCTCGAATCGCTCAACGCCAGGGGGATTACCCTGATTATCGTCACCCACGATGCGGAAATCGGCGGCCGTGCACGGCGCCAGATCCACATGCTCGACGGGCGTATCGAAACGGACCAGGTGCCGGAACAGCCCGATGCAAAACCGTGACATTGGCACCTTTGCCTGGCGGGCGCTCAGCGGTTACTCGACGCGCACGGTGCTGATGCTGATCGCCATGGCCATCGGCGTGGCGGCCGTGGTCATGCTGACCGCACTGGGTGAAGGCGCACGCCGTTATGTGACCGGGCAGTTTGCCTCACTGGGTACGAACCTGATTATCGTTATCCCCGGTCGCGCGGAGACCGCCGGTGTCACACCCAGTACGCTGATGGGCGAAACACCCCGCGACCTCACCCTCGACGACGCCATGGCATTAACGCGCAGCTACCGGGTGCGCCGCATTGCGCCCATCAATGTCGGTTCTGCCGAGGCACGCTGGAAAAGCCGGGGGCGCGACGTCACCGTGTTCGGCTCCACCCACGAACTGCTGGCACTGCGCCACTGGAAGATGGCGAAAGGCCGTTTCCTGCCCGACACGGATATCGACATTGCCAGCCCTGTGTGCGTCATCGGCACAAAAATCCGCGATGAGTTGTTTGGCGCACAGCCGGCACTGGGTCAGTGGATGCGCCTGGGTGACCGCCGCTTCCGGGTGATCGGTATTCTGGGCTCGGAAGGTCGCTCCATCGGCATCGACGTCCAGGAAGCCGTGATGATCCCGGTTGCCTCGGCGCAGCAACTGTTCAACACGCCCTCGTTGTTCCGTATCCTGGTCGAAGCCCGCACCCGTGAGGCGATTGAACCCGTCAAACAATTCATCATCGACACACTGAAAGCACGTCACCAGGGCGAGGAAGATGTCACGGTCATTACACAGGATGCCGTGCTGGCCACCTTCGACCGGATTTTCAATGCACTGACCTACGCGGTTGGCGGCATCGCCGCCATCAGCCTGTTCGTGGCCGGCATCCTGATCATGAACGTGATGCTGGTCGCCGTCTCGCAACGCACCGCCGAAATCGGCCTGTTGAAAGCACTTGGAGCCGCACCGCGACAGATTGTGGCGCTGTTTCTCGCCGAAGCCTTTCTGCTGTCGGTACTGGGCGCACTGCTTGGCCTGCTGCTTGGCGAACTCGGCAGCATGGTCGTGCGGGAACTGTTCCCCGCCCTGCCTGCCTACCCGCCAGTGTGGGCCACAGTGACCGCACTGCTGGTCGCACTCACCACCGGGCTCCTGTTCAGTCTGCTGCCGGCACGACGCGCCGCACGCCTGGACCCGGTACTGGCGCTGTCCGGCAGGTGATAAAAACTTGCCTGACCACTGCTGTCCCGTTAACGTCACACCGTCATGCCGGACCTGTTCCGGCATCCAGGAAAATGCGCAGATGTTATTTCGTGATTTTCTGACCCTGACCGGAACTGCCCTGATCGCGCACCGCCTGCGCAGTTTCCTGACCATGCTGGGTATTGCGGTCGGTATCGCTGCTGTCGTGCTGCTCACCTCTATCGGCGAAGGCGTGCATCGCTTCGTGTTGTCGGAATTCACCCAGTTCGGAACCAATATCGTTGCCATCAACCCCGGCCGCACCACCACGCATGGCGGCAGTGTAGGCGTATTCGGCACCGAACGTCCCCTGACCATCGAGGATGCGGAAGCCCTCAAGCGACTGCCGTTTGCAGACTCCGTGGTGCCTTTCGTTCAGGGTAATGCTGAAGTAGAGGCCGAGGGCCGGCGGCGGCGCACAACCATCTATGGCGCCGGCCCCGACATGCCGAGGGCATTCAGCATGCATGTAAAATCAGGACGTTTCCTGCCGGCCGATGACCCGACGGCACCCCGCGCACTGGCAGTACTCGGCAGCAAGCTGCGCCGGGAACTGTTCGGTGACCGCAACCCGCTGGGGCAACGTATCGGCATCGGTGGCAACCGCTACCGCATTGTCGGCGTTATGGAACCCAAGGGTACCGTGCTCGGTTTTGACCTGGACGACACCGTGTATATCCCCGCGCAACGCGCCCTTGAACTGTTCAACCGCAATTCACTGTTCGAGATCGATGTACTCTACCCGCCCGAAGCCAGTGTCGACAAGGTGGTCAGTGGCATCCGCCGCACCCTTGTCGCCCGCCATGGTCGTGAGGATTTCACCATTACCACACAGGCGCAGATGCTTGAGGTGCTGGGGTCGATCCTGAACATCCTGACCTTCGCGGTGGGCG
This sequence comes from Thiogranum sp., assembly GCF_058323355.1. NCBI lineage: Bacteria > Pseudomonadati > Pseudomonadota > Gammaproteobacteria > Chromatiales > Ectothiorhodospiraceae > Thiogranum > Thiogranum sp. The sequence continues at coordinate 16,661 of NZ_JBTTIO010000097.1, read as the reverse complement.
CCATCGGCGGTATCTCGTTACTGGTCGGCTCTATCGGCATTATCACAATCATGACGATTTCAGTAAATGAGCGGCGCAGTGAAATCGGCCTGATGCGGGCACTGGGTGCGCAACGCAGCCAGGTACTGTCGCTGTTTCTGGGTGAAGCTATTGTGCTCGCTGCGGCCGGAGGACTCGCCGGACTGGCGCTGGGCGCAGGCGCGGCGAATCTTTTGAGTGTCATGCTTCCCGATATGCCGGTTCATACACCGTGGATCTACGCCGTCATGGCGGAGGTTCTTGCTATTGTTATCGGTATTGCCGCCGGTGTACTACCTGCGCGTAATGCGGCCCGGCTGGACCCGGTTGAAGCGTTGCGCGCCGAATAAAAAATCCCCGCGGGTGCGGGGATTTCTGGATGCCGGCTTTCGCCGGCAGGACGGAAGACAGACCTGTCAGCCTTGCCTAGAATACATACTGGGCCTGTACAAACAGTTCGTCTTCATCATTGCCCTTGACGCCATCCTTGTCCGAGTTCTGACGGAAGGTAGCCTGGAACTTGATATCGTGCTTGTGCAGGTACCAGTTGGCGCCAAACGAAGTACGGGTCCACTCGGTGCCATAGTTGTCCGCATCCTGCGACTGGTAACCGGCAACCAGCTCGAATCTGGCCGGCACAACCATGTAACCGCCTTCAATGGCCCAGTTCTCGAGATCGGTCGAACCGTTTTTGTAGATACCACCGGTGAAGTTTCCGTCCACGGTGTCCGCGCTGATCTTGTTGTACTGGGCATCGACAGAAGCGCCCGCAGCGCGGAAGGCTGCACTGATTTCGAAACCGGTCACTTCATCAACGTCTGCCTTGCTGCCACTGGTGGAAATACCACCCGTTGTATAGGTGTTGTTATCGTCATCGTTGCTCCAGCGGAAGGCCGCCACGCCAATAGTCGCTTTGGTATCGCCCTTGAAATCACCCTGCGACATTTTCAGAATGCCAAAGGGATGGAAGTCGGCACGTGCCGCCGTCACCCAGCCTTCATTCCAGTCACTGCTGTTATTGACCGGCGTATCGAAATCCAGTTTTTTGGCATCCGGATCAATATTGGCCTGTGCAAAGGTCGCACCCCAGGTGAGGCTCTCCTTGTTACTGCCCTTCAGGTGAATACCCAGGCTGCGGTCCGGGGCGCCGTAGTTATGGTCACCCACAAAGGTACGCTCGACCAGCTGCTGCTTCTTGGAAGAGGTCAGGAACTCGCGGGAGAAAGCGGTTTTCACATTACCCAGCAGAACCTTGACACCATCGAAGCCCTTGTATTCCATGTAGGCGTCCTTGACAGCCACTTCGTTGCTGCCGGAAGCCTTGCCGAAATCAAACTGGAACTTGCCTTTCCAGTCCTTGTGGATGCTGCCTTCGATATAGGGACGGAAACGACGCAGGAACAGCTCATCGACGGAACTGCCATTATCCGGGTCTGCCTGGTGATACTGCATCTGGATGCGACCACCCATTTTCAGGTATTTCTCGCCTTCCTTGTAAACGGTAATGCCGGCGGCACTGGCCGGAATAGCAATGCAGATTCCGAGTACGGTCAATATGCCCTGGTGAACAGCGTTCATGCGCATGCGCTTCTCCTGATTAACTGTGTTTTTGATGATGACTTGTAAAACGACAGGCGCACTGTATGTCGCCTGTATGACGACAAAATGACCGCCACATGACGGGAATATGACAATACGCTGAACACCGGGCAGCGCAGCCATGGCAGATTGGGTATCATGCCGCTATGGAAATTTCATGGATCGCCCTGCTTGTCAGTGCCTTGCTCGCCGCTGTGGTCGGCTGGCTGGCCGCCGGCGCACGCGCCCAACGCCGTATCGCGACCCTGCGCGAGGAAAATGTGCGCCTCACCGCGCAACTGGAGGGTGAACGACGCGCCACGGAAGAAAAGCTGCGCACCTTCGAGGAAGCCCGCAACCAGCTGGAAGACGCGTTCAAGGCGCTGGCCGGTGACATTATGAAATCCAGCAGCAGCGAATTCCTCAAACTGGCCGAGACCCGCTTCAAGGCGCTGCACGAACAATCCAGTAGTGAATTCGAAAAGCGTGAAAAAGCCGTCGAGAACCTGGTCAGGCCTATTCGCGAAACGCTGGACAAGACCGACCGGCAAATCCGCAAAATGGAAGAGGACCGGCAAAAAAGTTTTGGTGCGCTCAACCAGCACCTGGAATTCATGAAAGCGGCACACGACCAGCTGCAAAGCGAAACCCGCAACCTGGTCAAGGCGCTGAAACGCCCCGAGGTGCGCGGTCAATGGGGTGAGCTGACACTGAAGCGACTCGCTGAACTGGCCGGCATGGTCGAACACTGTGACTTCGAGCAACAACACAGTATCGATACCGGGGAAGGCAAACAGCGCCCGGACATGGTCGTGCGCATGCCCGGCGGGCGCGAAGTGGTGGTGGACGCCAAGGCGCCCATGGATGCCTACCTGTGCGCCGTGGAAGCGGAAGACGATGTCACGCGCGCCCAGGAACTGCAACGCCATGCGCGCAATGTGCGTGCCCGGGTACGCGAACTGGCCAGCAAGGCCTACTGGCAGAACCTGTCGGCTTCACTGGATTTCGTGGTGCTGTTCATCCCCGGCGACCAGTTTCTCAGCGCGGCACTGGAACTGGATGCGAAGCTGCTGGAAGATGCACTGACCGACCGCGTGGTTCTGGCAACGCCTTCCAGCCTGGTCGCCCTGCTGCGCGCCATCGCCTATGGCTGGCGCCAGGAAACCCTGGCCGAGAATGCCGAACAGATTCGTACCGTCGGCGAAGAACTGTACGAACGTCTGAGTACCTTTGCCGGCCACCTCGACAAGCTGGGCAGCACCCTGGGCCGCAGTGTCGAGCACTACAACAAGGCGGTCGGTTCCTTCGACAGCCGTATTCTTCCCAGCGCCCGGCGTTTTAATGAGATGGGTATCCGCAGTAAAAAGGAAATGACCGAACCGCAACCGGTCGAGCGCCTGCCACGCGATGTTCGTGACAGTGAAAGCACCGATAAACCACCGCGCGAAACCCATTAGCCTGTCGTGACCCGTCCTTCTTCCGTCAGTCCGGCACAGGCCTACCGCGAGTGCCGGCAACTCGCGCAAGCGCATTACGAGAACTTCCCGGTGGCTTCATTCCTGTTGCCGCGCCGGCTGCGCGATCCCATTGCAGCCATCTATGCCTTTGCCCGCCGCGCCGATGATATTGCCGACGAAGGTCATGCGGACCCGGCCGAACGGCTGCAGCAACTCGATGAAATGGGTCAGGCCCTCGATGCCATCGAACAGGGCACACCACCCGACCAGCCAGTCTATATCGCGCTGGCTGATGCAATTGAACGCCACACGCTGCCCATCGGGCTGTTTCACGACCTGCTCAGCGCCTTTCGCCAGGACGTCACCTGTCAACGCTACGCCAGTTTTGGTGATCTGATGGACTACTGCCGGCGCTCCGCCAACCCGGTCGGTCGCCTGCTGCTGCACCTCAACCGACAGGCCGATGAACGCAAGCTGGCACAATCCGATGCCATCTGCAGCGCCCTGCAGCTGATCAACTTCCTGCAGGACATCGGCCAGGACTACGACGAAAACGGCCGGATTTACCTGCCACAGGATGAAATGCAGCGCTTCGCTGTCAGCGAGGATGCCATACGTGAACACCGCAACAGCTTTGAGTTAAATGAACTGGTCCGTTTCCAGATCCGCCGCGCCGACAAACTGCTGCGTGCCGGCAGTCCCCTGGGCCTGCAACTGCGCGGACGCTTTGGCCTGGAACTGCGCGCCATCATCCTCGGGGGGGCACGGGTACTGGAGCAACTGCACGCCCGGGAGGATGTATTCAGCCGTCCACGGCTCGACCGGAAAGCGCGTATCGGCATCCTGTTTTCCGCCATCCGCCAGGGCTTTTCGCGGCACTGAAGCCGCACGTTTCGCCGTGGCGACAAACCGGTTAGAATTCACCTCCCATTGCTGAACCCCGGACATCATGTCGCCCGACCAATACTGTCAGGAAAAAGCCGCAGCCAGCGGCTCAAGCTTTTACTACAGCTTCCTGTTCCTTGCTCCCGATCAACGCCAGGCCATCACGGCACTGTATGCCTTTTGCCGCGAAGTTGATGATGTCGTGGACGAATGTTCCGACATTGGCGTGGCTCGCAGCAAACTGGACTGGTGGCGCAGCGAGATCGAGCGCTGCTTCCGCGGCGACCCCACCCACCCGGTGACCTGCGCCCTGCTCACACCCCTGCAAACACGCAATCTGCCGATGGAGTATTTCCAGGAAATCATCGACGGCATGGCAATGGATCTCGAAGACACCCGCTACGAGAGTTTTTCCGACCTGGCGTTGTACTGCCACCGGGTCGCCGGGGTGGTCGGCCTGTTGTCGGCGGAAATCTTTGGCTACCGGGATCGTCATACGCTGAAGTATGCCGAAACCCTGGGCACCGCCTTCCAGCTGACCAACATCCTGCGCGATGTGCGCGAGGACGCCGAACGCGGTCGTATTTACCTGCCGCTCGATGAACTGCTGGAATACCGGGTCAATCCGCATGATCTGCTTGACCTGAAACCCGGTGAGGGCATGCGTGACCTGTGTCACCACCAGGCACAGCGCGCTCACGACTACTACCGGCGCGCCATGGATTACCTGCCCGATGCAGACCGGGAAGCGCAGCGCAGCGGCCTGATTATGGCTGCGATTTACCAGACGCTTCTCAAGGAGATCGAGGCCGACGGTTACCGTGTCATGGAACATCGCGTGCGACTGACACCATTACGCAAGCTGTGGATCGCCTGGACAACGGCACGCCGCGAACGCCGCTGGCAACGCAAATACCGGAAACAGCTTGCACACGCCTGAGCAGACAGATGAGGCACCCGTGGTCATTGCAGGTGGTGGCTGGGCCGGCCTGAGTACGGCCATCACCCTGACTCGCCACCGTGTGCCTGTGCTGCTGCTGGAGTCCGCCCGCCAGCTCGGTGGCCGCGCCCGCAGTATCCGTTTTGGCGACACCATAGCCGATAACGGCCAGCACCTGATGATCGGCGCCTACCAGTCACTGTTATCCCTGCTGCAGGATATCGGCCTGGATATCGATACCGTGTTACGGCGCGAGCCGCTGTCACTGAGTTCGTTCCGCAATGGTCGTGCCAGCCTGCAATTCCGTGCACCACGCCTGCCCGCGCCCCTGCACCTGCTGTCCGCCATTCTGTTTGCGCGTGGACCTGGACTGAACGACCGGCTGCAGGCACTGCGCTTTGGTCGTCACCTGAAAACGCTGGACTTTTCAGCGCAGGATGACATCAGTGTCCAGGCTCTGTTGCACAGTGAGAAGCAGACACCGGCCATGATCCGGCGACTGTGGGAACCGCTCTGTATCGCCACGCTGAACACGCCGATCACAGAAGCATCCGCGCGCATTTTCCTGCGCGTTCTGAGAGATACGTTTCTGCAAATGAACAAACACTGCGACCTGCTGTTTGGTCGTGTTGAACTCGGTAACCTGCTACCGGTTCCCGCCGCCACCTGGCTGGAAAGCCATGGTGCACAATTCCGGCTGGGCGAACGGGTGACCGAACTGCTACTGGATAAGCCGGGGACGCTTGCGGTTCGAATCGGTGACAGGGAACAACCCGCCCGACAGATTGTACTGGCTACCCCGCATATCATCAGTCGCCGCCTGATGTCACACCACCGGAAACTGAAAGCCCTGTGTGAGAATCTTGAGCAACTGGGGAATGAACCCATTGTCACCCTTTATCTGCAATACCCGCAATCCGTCAGCCTTCCCCAACCGATGATCGGTATTGAGGACGGCCTGGCGCAATGGCTGTTTGATCGTCGCGTTTGTAACCAGCCCGGCCTTATTGCCGCTGTCATCAGCACCCGCGGCCGACACAACGCACTGGACAACGATACGCTGACAAAAAAAGTCATCTCCGAGCTTGCCGAAACCTTCCCCGGCTGGCCCGCACCCTCCGCCCATCTTGTGATCCGCGAAAAACGCGCGACGTTTTCATGCCGTGCCGGCGTGGATGCCATACGGCCAGCCAACCACACCCCGGTCGAGGGTCTGTGGCTGGCCGGCGACTACACCGACACCGGCCTGCCCGCCACACTCGAAGGTGCTGTGCGCAGCGGTGTACACTGTGCCAACAGTCTGCTTGAAACCCTGAACTGATCGTTATGGAAACACGTATTATGAACATACCGGATAACTGGCAAGCGCAGGACAAACTGCTGGATAAACGTACCATCCTGATTACCGGTGCCGCAGCCGGCATCGGCGCCGCCGCCGCCAGGCGTTGTGCTGCTGCAGGTGCAACCGTGATCCTGCTGGACAAGACTGTGCGTGGCCTCGAACAGATCTACGACGAAATCGAGTCTGCCGGTGGACCCCAGCCGGCCATTTATCCCATGAATCTGGAAGGCGCCACTGAAAAGGATTACGCGGAGCTTGCCGCAACCATCGAACGCGAGTTCGGCCGGCTGGACGGCCTGCTGCACAACGCCGCCATGCTCGGCGCGCTGGTACCGATGACGCACTTTGAAGCGGAACTCTGGTACAAGATCATGCAGATCAACCTCAATGCGCCTTTCCTCATGACCCGCGCCTGCCTGGAACTGCTGATGAAGAGTGACGACGCCTCGGTGGTATTCAACAGCGACGCTACAGGTCGCCACGGCAAAGCCTACTGGGGCGCCTATGGCGTCAGCAAGGCCGGTCTGGAAAACCTGATGCAGATTCTGGCGGATGAAATGGAAACCAATACCGCAGTGCGCTTTAACAGTTACAATCCCGGGCCGGTTGCCACCGGCCTGCGTACGATCGCCTACCCGGGTGAAGCACCGGGGAAGGTATCGGCGCCGGATGAAGTCATCGAACCCCTGTTGTATTTGCTCAGCAAAGACAGCAAGGGTGTAACAGGTCAGCAGTTCAACCTAAACAACAAAATAACCGATCAAGTAACCTGATTAATTTGTCATTGCGAGGACGGCTCAACCAGGTTACGGCTAATCCATCAGATTAATATGTTGCCCCCGGGCTTCCAGCTTTTCAGCGCGTGCCTGGATATAACGCTGAAAGTTCGGCTGCGTGCGGTACGCGCCTGATGCCACATAATCCAGTACCGACTGTACGTGGAATGTTCTGAGGTAGGCCTCCGAGCGAAACACTTCCTTCCCATCCACATCAAACATCACCATGGTGGGCACGTACTGGACATCCAGTGTCTTTGCCCATGTTGCGGCAGTGGTTGCCTTGCCATCCGGGGTCGTCAACGGCGTCTTTGACCACATATCAAAAAGCACCACATCGAATTTTGATAACAGCTTTTTGCTTTCGTCACGCGCGAGGATATCCTGGTGCAGTTCGTCACAGGCGGCACAGTCCTTCTGCTCGAAAAAAACCAGTAACGGTTTGCCGGAATTGCGCTTGTCCAGCGCAAAGGGTGCTTGCAGCCAGTCCGCTGACTGGTGCAATTTTCCGCTGGCCGCGGAAGGCGAGCGCGCTTTCCAGAAATCACGGAAGCTGATTTCCTTTTCCTTGTGCTGCCCAACGTAGTCAATCACAGCATTGAACTTGTGTGGCGGGTAATAACCATTCAGGCGCACCACTACATTGCCCTCCTCGTCGAGGAACAGCAGTGTGGGCGTGTACATCACCTTGAGCGCGGCAGCAAAATCCTTTTCATTGGTGCTCTTGCCGTTCAGGTCGGTCACCTCCAGCGCACCCCACATATTAATGGCGATCACATCGAAGTACTTTTGCGTCTTTTCGGCAATTTCCCGCTGGGCAAAATTGGTATCCAGCAGTTTGGCACAGTAAGGACAGCCGTCCTGGTAGAAGTACAGCATGACCCGCTTGCCGGCCTGCGCTGCTTCGGCGACGTCCTCCCGGATATCGAGAAAGGACGTTTTGAACCAGGCAGGCTTCTCATGGTAACCGGGATTCTCGTAACCCACGGGTTCCTCGGCGAAGCCGGGCGGCTGCACCAGCATTAAAAATAACAACATTAGTATTCCGCGTTTCATCACATGTTCCCTCCAGGCGCTTTCGCCTGTGGCAGATACGTGCATATTGGTCAGAGCGGAGGCACGTTGCAAGCCACATCTTGCCGGAAAATTGGCGCCGGGGATCGGCAATACAGCGGCAAACTGCGCGACGTTTTTTTGACGTTTAACCGACAGTCAAAACGGTTCGCGTTTTTACCTGTTGTTTTTATTGATATTTATATTTTTAAGTCACAGTTGGCACAAATTTCGCAGTAGCCCTGGCACACATCCGAGCAACCTGGATACCAGCATGAACAAACCACTGCCACAATCTGCAGATTTTCTGAAGAAACCGCTAAAAGCGGATGATCGCAGCGTGCTCCAGGAATTAACGAGCAGAAAAGCGCTGGAGATTACCCAGAGCCTTCAGACAACCCTCGATCCAACCCGCCTGATCGAGATTTTCAGTGCCGAGGTCGGCTCACTGATCGTTCACCAGGGTATCCGTTATCGCAATGAAGATACCGGCATCGACCTGAAACTGGGGCGCCAGGCACGCCATGCGTGTTCGTACAACCTGAATATCGGTGACGAACCACTCGGCAGCCTGACGTTCCGCCGTACCCAGAAATTTACCGACGCCGAGTTCGAGGCGCTGGAGCAACTGCTGTGCAGCCTGCTCTACCCGCTGCGTAACGGCCTGTTGTATGAAGACGCCATTCAGCTGGCACAGAAAGACCCGCTGACCGGCATCTGCAATCGTGCCGCGCTCGATGAAATGCTGCAGCGCGAACTGAGCCATGCCCAGCGCAAGGAGACGACGCTATCGTTACTGGTGCTGGATATCGACCATTTCAAGCACATCAATGACCGCTACGGTCACATCATCGGTGACTGCGCGCTGAAAAGCGTTGCGAATATGGTTGACGCCTGCAAACGTGATGGCGACCTGTTGTTCCGTTATGGTGGTGAAGAGTTCGTGGTATTGATGCGCGACACCGACCTCGACGGCGCACATTTACTGGCCGAACGCATTCGCCAGTACATTGCGGAAAACAGCTTCAACTGTTCCGGCGCTGAACTGAGTATCACGGCAAGCATCGGTGTCAGTGAATTGCAACAGAGCGATAACCCGACATCCATGTTCTCGCGTGCCGACCAGGCCCTGTACCGGGCCAAGAAGAATGGCCGCAACCAGGTCTGTATCGCGGCTGACGATCAGGTTAAAACCTGATTCACTGATTCATCCGTCATGCCGGCGCAGGCCGGCATCCAGTGTATTACATAGCATGGATTCCGGCATTCCCCGGGATTTTTACATGCCGTTTTTGAACACTTCCAGGCTCGCCGCCCCACTGTCGCGCACTGCCCGTAACGCCAGCGCATATTCTTTCAGGACACCGAGCGCATAGGCCATACGCTCACGGAAGTAACGGTCTGCATCCGGGTTGTTCTTTTCCTCGTCGTCATTCAGAACCGACTCGACATGACGTACAATCACTTGTTCGGGGATATAACACAGGCGATTGTTCTTGTAGCTGCTCATGCGCAGTTCGGCAACCGGGTAGGCGCCGCCATCGGCCGAAGAGACTGTCACAATCAGTGCCGGCTTGTGCGCCAGTTCACCCTTGCCCCACATGAGAAAGAAGTTCTTCAACCCGGCAGGCACCTGACCGTGCCACTCAGGTGAGATAATGACGAAACCGTCACTCGATGCCAGCTGTTCCGAGATGGGTGCCAGCCGCGCCTGCCACTCCGGGTCGCCCTCCCAGATAGCTTCATCCCACAGCGGCAGGGGGTTTCCCTTCAGGGAAAACAGCCAGCTCTCGTCGCACAATTTTTTTTCCTGCAAGGTGTGCTCTATAAAGCGGGCAACTTTTTCACTTTGTGACGGGTTTCTGTGGCTACCACTGATAATGCTGATTTTCATTGAGTGTTTCCTGTTCTGATTAGCGCCGGTACAGCTCAACACGATTACGACCGCCCTGCTTGGCACTGTACAGGGCCTGGTCGGCACGATTGAGTACATCTGCCGGCTTGTCTTCGGGCTTCAGACACTCACACCCGATACTGACCGTTACCGTACCGAGCGGTTCACCGGTATCGGTTCGCCTGAGTGTACTGTCACAGATTTGTTCGCGAATTGTTTCAGCGACTTTTTGCACGCCGGCAATGGGTGCATTCTCCACAATCACCGCGAATTCATCACCACCGAAACGTGCCACCAGGTCCTTACCCTTGAAGTTTTTCTTCAATACCGAGGCAACAAACTGAAGTATCCTGTCACCTATCTGGTGACCGTGTTCATCATTTATTTTTTTGAAGTGGTCGATATCGACCATCAACAGGCAGATTTTCCTGAGTTGTTGAAGGCTCTCGTCCAGCGACTCGGCCAGTCTCTCATCAAAGGCCCGACGGTTGGCAAGACCGGTGAGCGGGTCCCTGACAGCTTCCTGGCGAACCCGGTCGAGTTCTGCCCTCAACACATCAATTTCATCGGCGCGTGCTTTCAGGGCACTCGCAGACTGGCGACTGGATTCGGCCATCACACGGGTATCTGTTTTCAGTGTCGCCACAAGTTTGTGAATGGCCCGCAGGTCATCTGCGGATTCAAGCCTTGTACTGCAACTTTGCAAAAGATTGCTGTATTTACCCAGGTCAAGACCGGAATCAATCACGATCTGCACCACATCGGCGAGCAGGCGACAGACCTCGGATTCGATTCGTTCCAGCGCTTCCACACCCGGTGTCGCCACATAGCGCAGAAAAAGTTTCATTGCGTGTTCGGGATCGTAGGGCTCATCACCCGACTGAACCCTGTCCAGCGCAGCAACCAGTTCCTGCGTACGCCCGAGATGGTACTCGTACCAGAGCGCATAGTTGACGGGATTCATGGGAATGCCAAGCCGGGTCATCAGCGGGAATACCAGGCGCGCAATTTCCTGTGCCTGCGCGATATCCTGCTGATACTGCATAGCTGATCCTTTCCAGGCGTGCTGGTTTTTTCATGGCTGCTGGCGTACGGGGCGGCGTCAGGACATTGAATCAGACCGGGCCGGCAAGATCAACATGTTCGTCGATAAACCGGCGTATCCAGCCGGCAGGCCTCGCACCGCTGAAACGGCCCAGTTCCTGCCCCCTGTGGAACAGGATAATCGTCGGGAAGCCACGCACGCGATAATGCCCGGCGAGCTTCATGTTCTCACCCTCGTCCACTTCCAGTCTGGCAAGCTGGGCGGTCCCGTCCAGTTCCTTCAGCACGCGTTCGAGTACCGGCGCTATGACCCGGCAAGGTGCACACCAGTCTGCCCAGAAGTCTACCAGGACGGGAGTCTCCCGCGAGCGTTGCAGAACGTCGTTATCAAAACTTTCAAGCGATGTATCGAAAATTATCATCCGCGCATTGTAACAAATCCCGGTTTGTTGCAGTGTACGTATGGCGATGCAGATTCATGATAAAGGTTGCACATGACTGAAAAAACACAACCACCGCACATCCCGTCCCCGGCCGACCCGCAACAGCGCCAGGAACCCCTCCCCTGGTGCCGTCCGAAACCCCCCGAGGAAGATCCTGATGCACCATGCAAGGTGGCAACCATACTCAAAAGCCCGAGTTATATACCGGCAGACATGGATATCGACTTTCTGCAGCAGGATGATACCCGCGGTATCCGCCTGCAACTCGACTACCTGAAGCCGGAACTGTTACTCAGACAACACGGCGTGAAGCACACCATCGTCGTGTTTGGCAGCACACGAATCGTTGAGCCCTCGACAGCAAAACAGAAGGTGGAAACATTACGCCATGCACTTGCCGACAACCCGCAGGATAAAGATCTCCGCAGGCGGCTGGCCATTGCCGAGCGTATCAGGGAAAAAAGCCGCTATTACGACGTGGCGCGTGAGTTCGGCTCGCGGGTTGCTGATGCAAGTGGATGCCCCGGTGATCCACAGTTTGTTGTAATGACCGGTGGCGGCCCCGGCATTATGGAAGCCGCAAACCGTGGCGCCTACGATGCGGGCGTAAAGACAGTGGGATTGAACATTTCGCTACCACATGAACAGTATCCAAATCCCTACATCACACCGGAACTGTGCTTCCATTTCCACTACTTCGCCCTGCGGAAAATGCACTTCCTGCTGCGCGCCCGCGCCCTGGTCGCCCTGCCGGGCGGCTTTGGAACCTTTGATGAACTGTTCGAAACCCTGACACTGATCCAGACCCGCAAGATCAAACCGGTGCCGGTTGTACTTATCGGCGAGAAATACTGGCGACGGGTACTGGACATCGACTTCATGGTTGAAGAAGGTGTCATCGACCAGGAAGACCGGGAATTGTTCTGGTATGCCGAAACCGCAGAGGAAGCCTGGGACGGTATCGTGTGCTGGCATCGCGACAACAAAACCCCCTTGTAAGCCCGCACCTGCAACGCCTATGCCCCTGAAAAATACCTGACAATAAGGCAGGTCCGGTATTTTCTGCTATACCTTGATGTAACCGTGCAGCGTGTTTGCACGGCCTGTAAATGCGTGACGGGCAACAGAACGGGAGTAAGCGTATGAACCTCGAGGTAAATAACAAAACCATTGAATGTAACGAGCAGGGCTTTCTGTGTAATCTGGATGAATGGAGCGAGGAAGTCAGTAACGAACTGGCTAAACGTGACGGTGTGGATCTGTATGTCGACCACTGGGAACTGATCTGGTATTTCCGTGATTACTACAAGGAAAACCTGAGCAACCCCACCATGCACACCGTCATCCGCACACTGGGGCGCAAGGGTGAGAAATTCCACAACCAGAAAGACTACGAGAAACACATCTACAAGCTGTTTCCCAGAGACCCGGTACACGAGGTCTGCAAGCTGGCAGGCTTGCCGATGCCGCCACCGGACACCTGAAGAAATCCCTGATTCATTCATATTCCGTCATACCGGCGCAAGCCGGTATGGGGAAGCTGCTGGAAATTCGCTAGAGTTTCATCCCCTCACGAACTTCCTGAATAAATGCCTCCCGGTCATTCTTCAGCCTGTTGAGCATCGCTTCCGGGACACCGGTTTCGTCATCATACCTGGCACTCCAGAGCACCATTTCCACCAGCAGGGGCGCAAGATCAAATCCCTTGTCCGTCAGCTTGTATAAAACCCGACGTTTGTTTTCAGGATCACGGCTCTTTTCAATAATGCCTTCGCTTTCGAGACGCCTGAGGCGATCCGCCAGCACATTGGTTGCAATGCCCTCGCCCGATTCGAGAAATTCACCATAGGTTTTTTTTCCGTGAAACATCAGATCACGCACAATAAGCAGGCTCCATTTGTCCCCGAGCTGGTCCAGGGCAAATGTCACCGGGCATTTTGAACGCCGCTTCTTCCCGTCACACACCATCATTCACAACCTCAAACCAATACTTGCGGAAGCTCTGATTAATTCGAAATCGTCATTCCGGCGCAATATTCCGGCGCAGGCCGGAATCCAGAACATTCAACACCCTGGATCCCGGCCTGCGCCGATGAGATGACGCATGAATCAGACCTTACTTGCATTATACAAGTAATTGTCTATACTTCGACTACTTGCATTTAGCAAGCAATAGATCACGGAGGAAAAACTGATGAAGCTATATGTCGTTGCAGGATCCGGAAACAGCCGCAAGGTACAAGCCACCATCAATAATCTCAATATTACCGTAGACATTGACTACCTGGGCCTCGTGGAAGGTGATCTGGCCAAACCCGAATTCATCTCGATGAACCCGAACGGGCGCGTGCCTGTGCTGGTCGACGGTGATTTCTCCCTGTGGGAATCCAACGCCATCATGCAGTACCTGGCGGACAAGGTGCCCGACAACACGCTCTTCTCACAAAACCCGCAGACCCGGGCAGATATTATCCGCTGGCAGTGCTGGGAACTGGCACATTTCAATAACGCCCTCGCGACGCTGGTGTTTGAAACGGTATTCAAGCCACAGTTTTTCCAGGGACAGCCAGACCAGGCTGTGGTTGATAGTGCCGCAGAATCATTGAAGACCTTCTCACGCATCCTGGACGATCACCTGGCTGAGCGGGACTATGTGGTTGGTAACGGGCTAACACTGGCAGACTATTCGGTGACGAATATTGAAGGGTTCAAGGATATGATCCCCTTTGACTGGTCCGGTTACCCGCGGGTGAACGCCTATTTCGACCGCCTGAGGGCCGATCCGCACTGGGCCAGCACCGCACCCGAAAGTATCGAAGCCATTGGACGCAGACCCAACGCAGCCTGAGCCAGGAAACCACCGGGGATCGGAGCACATCTGTGCTCTGGTCCCTTCCTGCCTCTGCACCGACACCCGGGCAGGCAAGCCGGCTATAATGCAACAATGCCGATCAGCAACTCGCGATTACCTGACATCTTTTACACGGCGATTGAGCAGGAACTCGACGCGCACCCTGCCGGTATGCGGGAACATGAGCTGATCAGTGCGCTGAAGGCCAGGGGATTTTTTGAATTCCTGCCAGCGCCACCCGCCGATCCTGTTCACCTGTTCCGCGCACACTTCCTGCTTTTCAACGCCCTGTACACGCTCAGGGACAGACTGGCTTCATCACAGCAGGGATTGCTGGAGATTGGAGCACTGAGTATTCGCTGCCTGCCCTGGTCAGCCGGTAATGTTGCCCTGACCTCACCGGACCCGCTGCGCAGTTATTACCTGGACTGGAAGAATCTCGATGACACAACGGAAGATGATGTCTGTAACCTGATTGCCTCGTTCTGGACACAGCTCGGCAAGTTCGATAACCGCGGTGAGGCGCTGGCTGAACTGGGCCTCGAAGACCCGGTGGATGATGAAACCATCAAGCTGGCCTGGCGACGCCTTGCCATGGAACATCATCCCGATCGGGGTGGCGACAATGCGCGCCTTCAGGCAATCAATGCAGCGGTGGATTGCCTGATCCGCTGAAAGACCCGGGTTGTTACTGCTTCAACCGGTAACCTGTTTTGAACATCCAGCCGACGACAAGCAGGCAGAAGGCAAGAAATGCCAGCACCATGAACAGGCTCAGGCCGACACTCACATCCGAGACTTCAAAAAAACTCCAGCGGAACCCGCTGATCAGGTACACCACAGGGTTGAACAGGGTGACTGTCTGCCAGGCAGGCGGCAGCATACTCACCGAGTAAAAGCTGCCACCGAGAAAAACCAGCGGCGTAATCACCAGCAGGGGAATAAGCTGGAGTTTCTCAAAGTTGTCTGCCCACAGCCCGATGATGAACCCGAACAGGCTGAAGGAAATACAGGTCAGCACCAGGAAGCTCGCCATCCATACCGGGTGGGCAATCTCCAGCGGCACGAAAAACCCTGCCGTCAGCAGAATAATCAGCCCGATGATCAGGGATTTGGTTGCGGCTGCCCCCACATAACCGATCAGGATTTCGACAAAGGATATCGGTGCAGACATCACTTCATAGATGGTACCGGTAAATTTAGGGAAGAAAATACCGAACGAGGCATTGGCAATGCTGTGTGTCAGCAGTGCCAGCATGATCAGTCCTGGCACGATGAACGCTCCGTAAGGGATACCTTCGACCTGCTGGATACGTGAACCTATCGCTGAACCGAATACCACAAAATAGAGCGACGTAGACAGTACCGGGGAAACGAAACTTTGCAACAGTGTGTCCCAGGCGCGCAGCATTTCGTACTTGTAGATAACCCTGATGGCCTGTGTATTCATGAGTCTGCCTTTACCAGGCTGACAAAGATGTCTTCCAGGCTGCTTTGCGTAGTCTGCAGGTCTTTCAGCACCAGGTCTGTCTCACTGATGGCCCGCAATAAACCGTTGATCCCTGTGTCCTCATTATGCGGGTCATAGGTATAGACAAGCTGCCTGCCATCGGACGAGCGCTCCAGGCGCCAGCTCTCCAGTGCTTCCGGCACATGCTTCACAGATTTCTCCAGTTCGACGATCAACTGTCTTTTACCCAGTTTGTGCATCAATGCACGTTTGTCATCGACCAGTAACAGCTCACCGTTATTGATCACACCGACACGGTCTGCAATGGCTTCGGCCTCTTCAATATAGTGAGTCGTCAGGATAATCGTGACACCCGATTTGCGCAGGCGTTCAACCAGTGCCCACATATCCTTGCGCAACTCCACGTCCACACCTGCCGTGGGTTCATCAAGAAACAGTACCGTCGGCTCATGCGACAGGGCCTTGCCGATCAGCACACGTCGTTTCATCCCGCCCGATAGCGACATGAGTACGTTGTCCTTCTTGTCCCACAACGACAGGTCCTTTAGTAACTGCTCCAGGTAGGCCGGGTCGGGCTTCTGGCCAAACAGGCCACGACTGAAGCACAGTGTGTTCCACACCGTATCGAAAGCCCCCAGCGTCAGTTCCTGCGGTACAAGACCAATCATCCTGCGTGTAATTCGATAGCCCGCATCAATATCGTGACCACCAACGGTCACCGAACCGGCACTTGCATTGACAATCCCGCAGATGATCGAGATCAGTGTGGTTTTCCCGGCGCCATTGGGACCGAGCAGTGCCAGTATCTCACCGGGTGCAATATCGAGGCTGATATTCTTCAGTGCCTGATGGCCACTGGCATAGGTCTTGGACAGATTAGAGACGGATACGATAGGTTGCATGCTGTTC
>NZ_JBTTIO010000096.1:0-38896 GCF_058323355.1 Thiogranum sp. | reverse complement strand
AGTCCTCCCAAACTTTTTCATTGGGTTAATACTTTTTTTAATTCCAACTTAACATGAACTGTTAATTACATTCTTGTCTGACCCCATTGAAATCCGAATCACGTCACACCGGCGAAGGCGGGTGTCCAGCAATAAACCTCTGGATTCCGGCATACGCCGGAATGACGAAACCACCCACAATGCAGGCTGCCGGGTCGGCAGCCGTCTCGAAACCATCAGGAATTCGGGCACCCTTCATTCGGCGTCAAAGACAACATGATCACATCACCCTCGATCTTCACCGGGTAACTCGCTGCACAGCCTTCATCCGGCGCCACCGCCTGACCCGTATCCAGCCCGATCTTCCAGTCGTGCAGTGGGCAGGCCACACGCCTGTCATGCACAATGCCCTGCGACAACGGCCCGCCCTTGTGAGGGCATTTGTCGCGCAGCGCAAAAATCTCGTCATCCACCGTGCGGAACACGGCTATATCACCTTCGGCACGTTTCACAACCCGCGCACCCTGGCGCGGTATCTCTTCAATCTTGCCGACTTCAATCCAGTTCTCGTGACTCATGGCTTTACCCTACCTGTGTGATCGGGGTGAATTCGTGCGCTTCGCCGCCTTCGGCGCGCTCGGCCCAGGGGTCGTCCTGGGCAAATGTCTGCGCGTACAGGAAGCGTTCGGCAAGCGCCTTGCGGCCTTCGTCGTCCTCGACAATCCTTTCCTTCACGTAGCTCAGGCCGACGCGTTCCAGCCAGGGCGCGGTGCGTTCCAGGTAGTGCGCTTCCTCGCGGTACAGTTGCATGAAAGCGGCTGCGTACTCCTTGACCTCCTCGGGCGTCTTGACGGCACACAGGAAATCCGTCGCGCGCACCTTGATGCCGCCGTTACCGCCCACGTGCAGTTCGTAACCGGAGTCCACGCACACCACGCCGAAGTCCTTGATGGTCGCCTCGGCACAGTTACGCGGGCAACCGGACACGGCCATCTTGTACTTGTGCGGTGTCCACGAACCCCAGGTCATCTTCTCCAGGTCTATGCCCATCTGCGTCGAGTCCTGGGTGCCGAAACGACACCATTCCTTGCCGACGCAGGTTTTTACCGTGCGCAGCGCCTTGCCGTAGGCGTGACCGGACACCAGCCCGGCCTCGTTCAGTTCGCCCCAGATTTTCGGCAGTTCTTCCTTCTTCAGGCCATAGAGTGCGATGCGCTGACCACCGGTCACATGCACGGTCTCCACGCCGTACTTCTCCGCCACGTCGGCAATCGCGCGCAGTTCCTTCGGCGAGGTGCCGCCGCCCCACATACGCGGAATCACCGAGTAGGTGGCGTCCTTCTGGATGTTGGCGTGGGCGCGTTCGTTGATGAAGCGCGACTGGCTGTCGTCCTGGAACTCACCGGGCCACTGGCACAGCAGGTAATAGTTGAGCGCAGGACGGCATTTGGCGCAGCCGTCTTTGGTTTTCCATTCGAAGAATGTCTGCGTGGAGGGAATATCTTTCAGTGCATTGTCACGGATACCGGCGCGGATTTCGTCATGGGTGAATTCGGTGCAGCCACACAACGGCTTTTTGGCCGGCGATTCGGAATAGTCGCCGCCGAGCGTGTGCGCCAGCAGCGCTTCCACCAGGCCGGTACAGGAACCGCAGGAACTCGACGCCTTGGTGTGGGCGCGCACATCCTCCAGCGTGAACAGGTTCTTTTGGGTGATGGCGTCAACGATGTCGCCCTTGCAGACACCGTTACAGCCGCAGATTTCCGCCGTGTCGGCCATCGCCGCCACCCGGTTGTCGTCACCGTGGCCGGAGTCGCCCAGGTGCGCCTGGCCGAACAGCAGGTTGTCGCGGATATCGGAAACATCGGTGTTGTCGCGCAGCAGTTCGAAGTACCAGGTGCCGTCGATGGTGTCGCCGTACATCACCGCGCCGATGATGCGGTTGTCGCGCAGCACGACCTTCTTGTAGATACCGCGACCGGGGTCCTGCAACACCAGTTCCTCGGTGTCTTCGCCGCCGTGAAAATCACCGGCGGAGAACAGGTCGATACCGGTCACCTTCAGCTTGGTCGATGTCACCGAACCTTCGTAACGGGCGATACCGATGTGCGCGAGGTGGTTGGCGCAGACCCTGGCCTGCTCGAACAGCGGCGCCACCAGGCCATAGGTCACGCCACGGTGCTGCACACACTCACCGACAGAATAGATGCGCGGATCAAACGTCTGCAGGGTGTCATTGACCACGATGCCACGCTCGCAGTGCAGGCCGATCTTTTCGGCCAGTTCGATATTCGGTTTGATGCCGACGGCCATCACCACGATGTCGGCGGGAATCTCCAGGCCATCCCTGAACCGCACACCCTCGACCTTGTCCTTGCCCAGTACGGCTTCGGTCTGTGCTTCCATCAGGAACTTCATGCCCTTCTCTTCCAGCGAGGCTTTCAGCAGTGCGCCGGCCGGCTTGTCGAGCTGGCGCTCCATCAGGGTGTCCATGAGGTGCACCACGGTAACGTCCATGCCCTGCTTCATCAGGCCGTTGGCGGCTTCCAGGCCCAGCAGACCGCCACCGATGACCACCGCCCTGGCGTCTTTCTGCTTCGACGCTTCGAGCATGGTGTCGACGTCGGCGATGTCGCGGAAGGCGATGACGCCGTCCAGCTCGTTACCGGGGATCGGGATAATGAAAGGATTAGAACCGGTAGCAATGATCAGGCGGTCGTATTTTTCCTCTGTGCCGTCGGTGGCGCGTACAACACGCTGCGCGCGGTTGACCTCCTCGACCCACTTGCCCTTGTGCAGGGTGATGCCATTGTCCACGTACCACTGCTCATCGTTGAGCATGATCTCATCGATGGTCTTCTCACCGGCCAGTACCGGCGACAGCAGGATGCGGTTGTAGTTGCCGTAGGGCTCGCCACCGAACACGCTGATGTCGTACTGGTCGGGCGACAGCTTGAGCAGTTCCTCGAGGGCGCGCACGCCGGCCATGCCATTACCGATTAAAACGAGTTTCTCTTTCATGTATACCGTCCACGTCTGGGTTTGATGGGGATTTAGCAAGCGCCGTGCCAGCCTGAAAAAACAGGATTATTATTTTAATTTACAGATAGATAGCCGACAGGGCCGGGGGAAGCGGGCGGCTCGCAATACCTGTCACGCCCTGTATTAGTGCGTACTTATACGCCAGCGCCTTAACATAGCGCACCACCCGCGTCTGCGACCCGGCGCGTATGTCTTTACAAAACCGCAGCCGGTACATTTCACAACATGAGCCAGGCACTGTAAAACAGCGATTGTTACCGGGTTTCTGGTGACCCGGTGCTTTCTGCAGACCCGTGGCAACGGGTTTTGTGTGAACGCTTTCACTGGCATGGCACACTCCTTGCTCAAGGCATCAGCAATCGTATTCAATCGGGGAAGCGCAGCATCATGCAAGACACGGGGTTCAAGATATTTTCTTTTTCCGGCAAGACGCGAATCCTGCACCTGTCATGGTTCGCCTTCTTCCTGAGTTTCATGGTCTGGTTCAACCATGCCCCGCTGCTCGGCGCCATGCGCGATACCTTTGGCCTCAACGACCAGCAGATCAAGACTCTGCTGATTCTCAATGTCGCACTGACGATTCCGGCACGCATTATCATCGGCATGCTGGTGGATGCGTTCGGGCCACGGCGTATTTATTCCGGCCTGCTGTTCGTTTCCGCATTCCTGTGTTTCGGTTTTGCGATTGCCGACAGTTACGAACAACTGGCACTGATGCGTTTCCTGCTCGGCTTTGCCGGAGCGGGCTTTGTGATCGGCATCCGCATGATCACCGAGTGGTACCCCGCCAAACAGGCCGGTATCGCACAGGGCATCTATGGCGGCTGGGGCAACTTCGGTTCTGCCGGTGCCGCGCTGGTACTGCCTACGCTGGCGCTCGCGTTCGGTGGCGACGACGGCTGGCGCTACGCCATCGGCACCACCGGCGTGCTGGCGCTGATCTACTCCGCGGTGTATTTCTTTTCCACCAGCGACACACCGAAAGGCTCGACCTACTTCAAGCCGAAGCGCAACGGCGCACTGGAAATCACCAGCCCGGGCGACTTCTTCCTGTACCTGCTCATGAACGTCCCGCTGTACGCGGCACTGGCGGTACTGGCGTGGAAACTCAGCCCGGCCAACCTGGGCATGCTCAGTGAAGCGGTGGTGGACATCATCTACGCCATGCTCGCCAGTCTGTACGTATTCCAGACCATTCGTATCTACCAGATCAACGGGCATGTGTTCAAAAAGCCGGTACCCGACATCGAACGCTACAAGTTCAAACAGGTTGCGATACTGGACCTGGCCTACATGGTGACTTTCGGCTCGGAACTCGCGGTGGTATCCATGCTGCCGCTGTTCTTCCAGGACACCTTTGACCTGTCCATCGTCAAGGCCGGCCTGATCGCCTCGGTGTTTGCCGGCCTGAACCTGGTCATGCGCCCGGCCGGCGGCTGGATCAGTGACAAGTTCGGGCGCAAGCGTTCCCTGGCCGTCATCATGGCGGGCCTCGCAGTCGGCTACCTGCTGATGAGCTACATCGACAGCAGCTGGTCAGTCCCTGCCGCCGTGGCCGCGGTGATCTTCTGTTCCATCTTTGTCAACGCCGGCAATGGCGCTGTGTTTGCCGTTATCCCGCTGGTCAAACGCCGTCTCACCGGACAGATCGCCGGTATGGCAGGCGCCTTCGGCAATGTCGGTGGCGTGGCCTTCCTGACCGTGTTGTCTTTCGTCGCATCTGACGTCTTCTTCCTGGTGATTGGTGGCGCCGCCGTGGTGGTCCTGATCGCCGTACTGTTCTTCCTCGACGAACCGGAAGGACACATGACCGAGGTGCTGCCCGACGGCACTGTGCAGATGATCAAGGTGAGTTAATGTGACATCATCCTGTCATGCCTGAACTTACCATCATCGCCGGCCAGCACTCGGAGGCCGGCAGCAAGGAAAGCAACGACGACTCCTGCGGAATTCGCATTCCGGAAGGGGCGCTACTGACAGACAAGGGGGTCGCCGCCGTCATCGCCGATGGCATGAGCGGCAGTGAAGCCGGACGTGAAGCCGCCGACTCCTGCGTAAAGGGTTTTCTCAATGATTACTTCAGCACCCCCGATTCCTGGACGGTTGAAACCTCCGGCGAGAAGATTCTCGGTGCGCTGAACAGCTGGCTCTACAGCCAGGGACACCAGCAGTACGGCACACCCAAAGGCCTGGTGACAACGCTCAGTGTACTGGTCATCAAATCCACCACCGCCTACCTGTTCCACGTTGGTGATACACGCATCTACCGCCTTCGCAATGGCGACCTGGAACAGATGACCAACGACCACCGCGTCACCGTCAGTTCGGACAAAAGCTATCTCAGCCGGGCCATGGGGATAGACACCCACCTCGATATCGACTTCCATTCTTTCGGCGTGGAAAAGAATGACGCCTACCTGCTGACCACCGACGGCATCCACGACTTTGTTGACGACACCACGTTGAAACGCCTGGTTATCGAGAATCTGAAAAATCCCGAAGACGCCGTGAAAATCATTGTCCGCAAGGCGGCAATGAACCACAGCAACGACAACCTGAGCGCCCAGTTACTGTATATCCAGGATCTGCCCGGGGGCGATGAACACGAGTTCTTCCGCAAGCTCACCCGGCTGCCCTTCCCGCCACCGCTGGAACCCGGCATGGTGCTCGACGGTTACCGCATCCTGCGTGAACTGCACGCCAGCAACCGCACCCAGGTCTACCTGGCGCTGGACACGGAAACGGATACCGAAGTGGTATTGAAAACCCCTTCCGTCAATTTCGAGGACAACCCGGAATACATCGACCAGTTCCTGCACGAGGAATGGGCCGGCAAGCGCCTCAACAGCGCGCACATACTGAAAGTGCTGGAACCGCACGGCCGTCGCCATTTCCTGTACTACGTGACCGAGTACATCAGGGGCAAAACGCTGCGCCAGTGGATGCGTGACAACCCGAAACCGTCCATCGATGAGGTGCGCAACATCGTGGAGCAGGTCACCCGCGGCCTGCGCGCCATGCACCGGCAGGAAATGATCCACCAGGACCTGAAACCGGAAAACATCATGATCGACGAACACGGGGTGGTGAAAATCATCGACTTCGGTTCAACCAAGATTGCCGGCATCGCGCAAATCACCACGCCGCTGGAGCGCGACACTATCCTTGGCAGCCGCAACTACACCGCCCCCGAGTACCTGCGTGGCCACGACGGCAGCAACCGCTCCGACATTTACTCGCTGGGTGTCATCACCTACGAAATGCTCAGCGGAAAACTGCCCTACCCGAAAGAACTGACCGAACGTAACCTGAACAAGCTGCGCTACGTTTCCATACGAGAACACGACAAGGCCATACCGACCTGGATAGACGGCGCCCTGATGAAAGCCGTCGCCATCAAACCGGAGCGCCGCCACAGCCTGCTGTCAGAGTTTATCTACGACCTGTCGCACCCCAACGCCAGCTACACGCGTCTTGATCAGCAACCGCTCATCGAACGCAACCCGGTTGCCTTCTGGCGCGCACTGGCCATTATTTTCATGGCCACGACCGTCGCTGCCCTGCTGCACTAGGCCGTTACCGGCAAGCGGCTGATTTTCACCCTCAAGCTGCGCGACCGGCCAGCCCGGGTCAAGGAAAAAATTCTCGTAAAAACAGGCGCTAACGGGAACAGGAATCCTGTCGAATGCCGCTATATATAGCAATGGGTGCGGTGACAAAACGCATCCTGAAACGTAAGGCATTGTAATACAAGGATTTCAGGAGATAGATTGCCGTGCCGGGTAAATCCTGCACTGGCCCGAATTACGCGCTATGGATGGCATCAGGCCCGACAACTCTGCACACAACAGACAACGGTCACCCGGGCAACAGTACCGTTACTCGACACCGGCCCTGCTGCTGGCTGCGATCCTGGCTGTCGCCTGGCTGGGAAATACCGGGACGATCCAGCTGTATACCGGCTGGTTGTACGACAGCCTGGTGCGACATGCCCCGGCCGAGCGGGCCACGCACTCCCGCGTTCTGCTGATCCAGAGCAGGACCGCCTCACCGGACCCGGCCGAATGGCCAGGACTCATCGCGCAACTGTACGAACTGGGCGCGGAGCGTGTCGCGTTTACCTTCACGCCAGACCCGGTTTCCCCCGAATTGCTGGCCGTGCTGCGCGATCACCCGGGAATGGTATTCGCGCAGGAACCGATCCGGAATGCCATAACGGCCAACATCATCGGCCTCAAACCCTGGCCGGCCGGCATGAAAGAAGCCGGGGCGGAAGCCTCGATAGTGGTCATGCCGCCCGACGAGCTGGGTATCCGCCGTCGCCAACAACGTTTTGTCGCGGTTGACGGGCAGGACGTCCCCACCCTGCCCTATGTGCTGAGCAATCCTGTCGACACTGGCGATACCAATACGGCGCCCTTCCTGGTCAACTTCCTCGATGGTGGCTTCGGCGTGCCGGTTGTCGACCTGGACTGGGCGCTGTCGGGTAACCTGGTGCGTTCGCTGGTTGATGACCGCATCGTCATTATCGGTTTTGCGCGCAACATCCACGAAACAGGCTTGCACACGCCGGTCACCGGTTCCCGCCAGACGGTGTCGCTGCTCCAGTACACCGCACAGGCACTGGATACGCTGCTGGCAGACGATGCTATCCGGGAGCTGCCGCTTGTCATCCAGTTACTGCTCTACCTGCTGATCGTCGCGGCGTTTCTCTACCTGTACCAGACCGTATCGGTAAAGGCGGGTGTTTGGCTGACGCTGGCAGTGATACTCGCCTACATTGCCATGGCATGGCTGCTGCTGGGCTTTGCCGGCTACTGGCTGCCGGTCGTGGAAATGGCGATTCTGCAAAGCCTGACATACGGTGCAGTGTTTGTACGCAAGGCCTCACGGGAAGAACAGCTCATCCACCGTACACTGCTGGATACCACGGCAAAACTGCGTGACCGCGTTATCCCTGCCAGTTTCTTTGCTTCTGAAGAACCCTGGGTATACATCGCCAACCTGCTGAACCAGACACTGGAACTGCACCGGCTGATTTTCCTGGAGAAGCTGGAAGGCGACCACCGCGTCCGCGAGGTCCATTCGTACAACTGCGGACTGGATGATATCCACGAGATGCGCCGTGATTATCATCGCACGCCCTACAGCACGGCGATCGCCACCAATGCACCTGTTCGTGTTGAACGTGATTACCTGAAGCGAATAGACGACGAGGAAGTTCAGTACCTGGTACCGCTCACCTTCGCCGGTGAAGTACTCGGCTTCTGGGCGTTTGGCATACACCCGGAAAAAATCACCCACGAAGAAAGTTTCATCAGCCTGGCCGGTGACTTTGCCGGGCAGATCGCCGAAATGCTCTACCACCGCCAGCGCTGGCTGGAAGAACAGCAGCGTGAAGAGAATCGTATGCGCCGCTACCTGCGCGTGGAAGGCTGGGATGACACCCACCGAGCCTTCAACCAGTCGCTGGCGCTGCTCGACCGCCGGCTGGAAGTACTGGAACGCGTGTTTGATGGCATGGGCAATGCCGCCATACTCTACGATCTGTTCGGCCGTGTGTTGCAGGTCAACCTGCAGATGGAGACCCTGATGAAACGTGCCGGGCTGCGTTTCTTCGACATGACGGCCATCGACATGATCAGTGCCATCAGCGGACGCGACCTGGGCAAGGTACGCGAGTACATGCATTACATTGTCGTGGAACGTACGGTGATCTCGCTACCGGCGCCGGCCATCGACAACGACCGTTACACCTACATGCTGACGATCCGCCCGTTGATCCGGAAACAACAGGGGCGGCAGGAAACAGACCATGACCTGACCCCGTTCCAGCTCGGCGGCATACTGATCGAACTTGTCGATATCAGCACCTTCAAAACACTGAACGATCTTCAGGTCAACCTGGTCGACCAGCTGAATGTACGACTGAGAGATGACCTGGAAGCGCTGGTGCTGGGAACAGAGATGTTGACCGGCAATAACGACGACCAGGACCAGCAATGGGTCAGGGACATCGTTACCAGCAAGGCTGACCACGCCACGCGGATATTCGAGGATGTGCAGAAATACCTGTACTTCACCTTCGAGGACGCCAGTCTTGAATGCTATCCCATCGACGCACTGAAGCCGCTGGCATCCAGTATCGATGAAACGTCGGAAATGGCCCGCAAGGCCGGGATAGAACTGCACACCGAACGCCCCGAGCTGCTGAATTTCGTCATGGCTGCGCCACAAAGCCTGGTGGAAGTGTTCAATGACGTGATTCGTGTGCTGGTCCACGACGCCAGCTCGGGCAGTAAAATCCTGATCCGCGTCACCTCCACCGATGGGCATGTGTGCTACCGGTTCGAGAATACCGGCTTCGGCCTGCCACCGGAACGTCTGCACGAATATCTGCATGGCGATGTATCCGTTTCAGTGGACGAGTTCCGTGGCCTGCGTATTGCCAACCGCAGGGTCAAATCGTGGGGCGGCAAGTTTGACGCCGAAACTGAACTGGGCAAGGGCATGTTGTTCGAGATCTGCCTGAAGGGGTTCCTGTGACCCGGGCGGCAACAGGGAAGCCGCGCATACTCCTCGTCGAGGATGACGGGATGGTGCGTCGCCTGCTTGCCGCCATTCTGGAAAACCACGGCTACCAGGTCACGCAGGCGGAAAATGGTGTCGAGGCACTGAAGTGCATCGACAATGAGCCGGTGGACGCCATTGTTCTCGATCTGCTGATGCCGGTCATGGACGGGCTGAAGTTTCTCCGGCAACTGCGCCTGGATCGCAGGCTGGACATCCCGGTGCTGGTACTGACGGCTTCACTGAAACCCGCCAGCGGGGATGAACAGCGCGTGCTGGACGCCGGCGCCAACTGTGTGGCGCGCAAACCTGTCAAGGCTCCGGAGCTGTTGAAGCTGCTGCAACAGATACTGGACTGATGATAGATCTATTCCCCATTCCACTGTTTCCATCGGGAGGGCTGTCCGGTTCTGTCATTACCAGCGTCTGGGTCGGCGTGTTTGTCGTTGCGTTTTTCAACCTGCGCTTCGGCTGGGTCCTGACCGGCCTGGTGGTTCCCGGTTACCTGGTCCCGCTGCTGCTGATCAAACCCTGGGCCGTGCTGGCTATTGTTATCGAAGGCGTTGTCACCTACTTCCTGGTATGGCTGTTCTCGGAGTCACCCGGGCACAGGAACCGCTGGAGCAGCCTGTTCGGGCGTGACCGTTTTTTTGCCCTGGTCGTCATGAGCGTGGTGGTGCGCCTGCTGTTCGACGGTCTGGTGTTCCCGACCATCGGTGACTGGCTGAACCGCAACTACCACCTCAATTTCGACTACGTCAACAACCTGCACAGCTTTGGCCTGATCGTCATTGCCCTGATTGCAAACCAGCTGTGGAAACCCGGTTTCAGTCGCGGCATGGTCAGCCTGGTCGTCACGGTTGCTGTCAGCTATATCATCGTGCGCTACGGGCTGATGGAACTGACCAACTTCAGCCTCGGCAACATACAGTATGTTTACGAAGATCTTGCCAGCTCCATACTGGCGAGCCCCAAGGCCTATATCATCATCATCAGTACCGCGCTGATCGCCTCGCGCATGAACCTGTACTACGGCTGGGAGTACAACGGCATCCTGATACCGTCACTGCTGGCACTGCAATGGTATGAGCCGGGCAAGATCGTTATCACCTTCGTGGAAGCCTTTATTATTCTCGGCCTGTCCACACTGGTGATGCGCCTGCCACGCTTCGCCCACGCCAATATCGAAGGCGCGCGCAAACTGCTGCTGTTCTTCAACGTCGGCTTTGCCTACAAGTGGCTGTTGAGCCTGGTACTGGCCAGCTGGTGGCCCGATGTCAAGGTGTCGGACGCATTCGCCTTCGGCTACCTGCTGTCCAGCCTGATGGCGATAAAGATGCACGACAAGATGATCGTCGGCATGCTGACCCGTTCGACGCTGCAGACCTCCCTGTTCTCGGTGTTGTTCGCCACCGTCATCGGTTATGCACTGATCTGGCTGCCCACGCCCGAAAGCCTGTTCAGCAAGAAAACCGTGGCCGGCATTGCCGCGCCCACCATTATTGAAGACGGCTACCTGGTGCCGCTGTTGAGACGCGAGAAGGTAAGCATCTATCAACGTCGCGACCCGGAAGTCCTGACGCGCCCCGGGCTGGCAGAGTTACGCGCTTTCGAAGCCGGACTGAAACTGCTGCGGCGCTACCGCAACAGCCACGAGGCGATACACCTGGCCGAAGCCGAATATTCGTTGAAGCAGGCGGGTTACAGCCTGCATGTCGTCCAGAACCGCTACATCTACCTGCAGGAAAAGTCCGGCGGCCAGGGGCGCGGGATTTACATTATTGACCTCAAGGCCGGCACCGACCTGTTGCTGGAAGTCCCGGCCCCGGCCGAAGAGCGCTGGGCGCTGGATGCCGGCGCCTGGTTGTTCACCCGCTTCAATGCCCAGGCGCTGGCCATTGCCGGCTCCTATCGCAACGCGGGTATTGGCGGGGTCAATGATGTACTGCAAAGCCGGCAAACCTTCTTTTCCACCTTCCACCGCCTGCTCAGCCGCGGCGCGGTATTGCAGGTGCGCGGCCTCATCGGCAGCCACCTGCAGGACGAACCGGACACGCCTGCACTGGAACAACCTTCCTCACTCTGGGTGAAGGGCACCTTGCCGGGCGGGCTGGACCTGAATTTCCTGGAACGCAGCATCGGCCGGATCGAGATCAACTGGCGCCAGCCATTCGAGATCAACCGGCTCCGTGACATGGAGTACCAGGGCTTTGCCGAGCTGTTCCTGACCCAGACCGACCAGCGCAAACTGCTGGCACAATCGCTGGGGGAAGAGGAGACACTCGAAACCCAGGTCAGCGTGCAGAGGATCGATGGCTACCTGCAACAGTGGCTGCTGGAGAAAAAGGGCCGCCTGGCACGCCGGGGTACAGACCGCTACCGCGCGCCTTCACCGGAGGAATTGCTGTACTTCGATGAAGAAATCATCACCCCGTTGCTGCACCTGATCGATGACCTGGCAGACATCGGCCCCGGGGAACAGGAAGCCGAACTCAACCGGATAGCCGCGGCCGCCAGATCCATCGACTACCGGCTGATCAAGTACCGTCACCAGCGCAGCGGCCAGGAATATCTGATTCTCGAAGAGCGCGAGGACATCACCCGGCGGCGTTACTGGGGAACCGTTGTGCTGCGCTTCGGCGCGTCGGAGAAATATCTGGTACAGGTACCACGCCCGTTATACGAATTGAACAGTTTTGAATACGCGGTATCGATGTTCGAGCGCCTGCACGCACGCGGCCTGGTGGTCGCCGGCGCACACCCGTTTGCCAATCGCGATGGCAGTGCCGACACCGTACGCCTGGAAAATATTCCCAGCCTCTTCAACCTGGTGTCACAGATCATACTGCGGGATACACCCGTGGATGAACCTGAACTGGTTATCCATTGTCGCGCCTTCGGCCTGCGCCCGGTCGGTGAACAAACCGGCAGCGATGTACTGCTGGCGTTCAGTGACGGCATTATCCACGAACGACAACTGCCGGCATTGGGACTGCGCCTGCTGGATGCGTTGCGTGAAGACAGTCTTTCCTACCGGATCGTCGATGGCACGCCGGAAACCGCCGGCTACGAAGTGGGCGGACTCCCCCAGTCACTGTACTCGGCCAACCTGCCGGAAAAACATTTCCTCATTCTCTGGCTGTCGCCACTGTCGCGCGACAGTTACCGCCAGCAGAGTGACAACCATTTACAGGAAAAGCAGTTCCGCGCGCTGCAAATCCCCACGCTGGAAGACGATCTGACGGAGTATCTGAAAGCACACGCAGCAGAACGCGCCGATATCCCCGACGCTTTACTGGATGCCGTCCTTCATTACCAGCGCAACCACGACATCGTCAGCCTGCGACAGTTACAGGTACACTGGCCGAACTTGCGCCTGCAGCGCCTGATCGACCTGGATTCGCAACAGGCATTCCTGACCGTTGCAGACAAACGCGGCATATTTCTGGTCAGCAATCTCAACCCCAGAAAGCCTGCCTTGCAGATACAGGCTCCGCTGCAGCCCTTCTCCGAACAACACATCGCGGCATTCATGGCGACGCGTGCCGGACGGCTGGTATTCGGAGGTCAACCATGAGACTGCTGGGACGCATCATCGCTCTGTTGCTGCTGCTGGCCGTCCTGTTGCCGGTGCTGCGCTACCTGCCGGATGTGCCGCTGCCGAAACCACAACCCCTGTCACAGGATGAACGCCTGCAACAATCCACCGCCGCCATCGTTTACCGGCTGCAACGCGACAGCTGGCTGACGTTTGAACTGCCGCTGTCCGGTGAGCCTTTATACCGGGTTCTCACCAATGCCGATATTTCAACCGGGGCCGACGAAACGACCGCCCCCTGGGGGTATGCCATTGAATACCGCCTGCTGGACGAACTCAATAGCGTGCTGGAAACCCGAAGCTACTACCATCGCACCCGCATCAGTCGCATGGCCGATGAAAACGGACAACCCGGTGATGTACCGGCCTTCTACCTGGATGATAGCCACAACCCGGCAGACGGCCGCGTTATGTTGTTACGCACGGATGAATTCCCCACGGCAAGCAAAATACAACTGCGCCTGTACCGGGCAGCTGCCCCGATCGAGGGCGCCGTGGTAAGGCTGTATCAACGCGAACGCATTCCGGATCACAAGCTGACCCACCGCTGGAACCGCATCAGCGAGAACAGGAAAACACGCCTGAGTCGTGGCAACGTCTACGGCAAGGAATGGCTGACACCGCGCGAACAACAGGCTTTGTTACGTTATCGCTGGGCACCCGTGGCGCCACAGGGCATCACCGGTGACGACAATCTTCGTCGTGTGCTGTATGTACTGGGCGATGGAGACAGTGTGCAATACTCGCAGACAATACTGCCGGAAGGACTGCTGGTGGAACCGGGACATAACGGGACAATCCCGGTACCGCTGCATGGGGGCTCCCTGCACCTGTCGCTGCAACGTATCGACACCCGCAGTGGCGGCAACCTGTGGTTCCGCTGGCAGGGTGAAAGTGACCGCTCGCGGTTTGAACGACGCATCAGTTTTGCCGATATCGAAGCCGGTCGCAGCCTGGCCCTGCCCGCTGCCGGGTTGCTGGATATCAGCAGTGACCAGTCTGTGATTATAACCGCTGAACTGGCCCGGGCCGATGGCACACGCCTGGATATCACGCCGGAAACGGCCTTCCTGCGCAGCTACCGCGCCGACCCGCAACAATGGGTGGACTACCCGGTGGTCCACATTGGCAAGCGTCGCACACCGTTACGCATCGACTTCCGTCAATTGATGACGCAACCCGGCAATGCCGACCTTGTCCTGACCTACCAGTTGCTGAACCGTGCCGGCGAAAATACCTTTCAGGGAACCTGCCGTGGTAAAACCGTCTCCTCGCTCTACGACCGGCTCTACGGTGAAACCGATACTTTCACACTGATTTCCGACAGCCTGCATTGTTACCTGCATGTCGCGGCAAATATCGACAGGGTAAGGGTAAGACTTTCTGCACCCGGCCTGGTGACGGGGTATTCCGTTCCACCGGATCTGGTCACCCGCCTTGTCATCCCGGATGACTATTACAGTTACGACCCCGAACAACAACGCCTGCCGGGCTGGTATGGCATCGCGCCCGCAAACGAGGAGCAACTGATCCGCAGCCTGCGCATGCAACGTATTGTCTGGCAACAGCGCCCCGCCGAAGACGACCCCGAAGTCCTGGCCGGCCGCTATTTGTGGGAAGAGTTTCATCCGCGTGGTAACTGGCGCGCGCGTTACCTGCTCAACCCGCGCGACAATCAACTGCCGTTGCCTGACCGCGCCCTGAAAGCGGTATTCCACGAAATAGCCAACGGGGAAACCCTGCCGGTCAAGGTGGTCGCAGAACCCGGAAAACGCGCCGCGCGCCCGCGCCTGTACTTCCTTCGGGACAACAATCAGACCCTCGGCGTGCAGATTTTCCTCGACGACAGGCCGCTGCTGGCGCGCGAAATACGCGGCCGCCGCGGTGAGTTGCGCCTGCCGGACATCGCTGCCGGGCAACACCGCCTGCGTATTGTTTCCAATGCGCCGGTACGCTGGCTGATGAACCAGATCAGGGCTGACAGCCCGACCTGGATCAAACGCCTGGCCGTGCGCATCGGCCAGCACCCGCAAAGCTTCATCTACACGAAGCAGCAACGCGACGAGATGCTTACCGGCCATCTGCAACTGCCGTGGAACCGGCAACAACCGGTGCGTCTGGGAGTGCGCATCAGCGGCCCCCGCCGCGCGGGCGTCATCGCATCGGACGGCTGGTCACTGACCCACAGGGAGTTCCTGGTCTACCCGGACAACAGCGAGGAAATCCAGGTACTTAATTCGCGCAGCGAAACGGTCGATAAAGGCCGGCGGATTTACATTCCCCTGCGCTCGGACCTGGCAGCCGGCGATTACCGTATCACCGTGTGGCTGGACGATAGCGATACGCAGGGCTACCTCAGCCTGTACCGACTGACACCGGGGCTTCACCAACGCAGGCAGTTGTTCCGCGAACGCGCCAGCGCCGACATCCAGCATACTGAATAGGTATCGCATGAAACTGCACCGATCAATGACAACCGGACTCATCATTATGTCGATACTGACAGCTAATGCACTGGCTGAACAAAACCGGCAACTGAAAGCGCTGTGGGAATCCGCACGCAATGGAGAATACCGAACGCCCGGCAGTATCGAGCTGCAACAGGTGACAGCATTGTTCAGGCGTGAACTGGCGGCCGACCCGTCCGCGCAACTGCAACAGGCGTGGCACGCGCTGGGCTGGCAGCGTACAGGCCTTGAACTGGATGGCCATCGCTGCCAGCTGCTGCACGAATCGGCTGCACGTCGTGAGGGTCGTGGCCTGTACCTGTTCTGCCCGCAATCCCGCAGCCGCTCCGCACTGCAGGTACCACATGCGTTCAAGGACCTGCACACAGGCCGCATCGCCCTTGCGATGGCAGGCGCAGCACGTTTCCGCGTTGTCGCCTGGAATACCGTGCCACGCTATACGCAGGACGAACAGGGACGACGCAACGCCGACCTTGCGCACCTGCCGGAAAGTTATTTCACTGCACTGACACGCGCACTGGCAACAGACCATACAATCCGGCGGGTTATCCAGATTCATGGTTTTTCACGGCAGAAACGCAACGCCAACGGCAGGGACGCGCATATCATTCTGAGTAACGGAACGCGGCAGCCCGACCAGACTGTTATCGACCTGGCGGTCCGGCTGCGACAGGCACTCGATGTCGATACCCGGGTTTTTCCCCTCGACATCCGTGAACTGGGCGCAACCACCAACCGCCAGGGCAGGATACTGCGCGAGACCGGGCACGCCTCTTTCATTCATATTGAGTTGAGCGCCGAAATACGCCGTCGACTGCGCAACAACACACAGGCCTGCCGTGACTTTGCCGACAGCCTGCCCGGCGGAGGTGACACACCGTGAGACACTGGCTGGCCGTGTTACTGCTCCTGCCCGCACTGACCCTTGCCAGTGCGCCGGATCTGCGCGAGGTCGATTTACACAAGGCCTATGGCGTCACCTTGCGGTGGGACAATATTGAACAGGCATCGGGTCCGGGTGTCAGCCCACGCAAACAGGCCGGTGAAACACTGCATACCATCCAGCTGGCGCCCGGTCAGTGGGTCGAAGTGCAACTGTCTGCAAACAGCCGCTTGCGACTGCATGCCATGGATGCCGATACGCGTCGGCTGCCATTACGGTTCGAGACCTCGCCCGGTTCCGGTCTTTATGTTCAACAAAAGCCGCACACCCTGCCCGCTGGCGACCTGCTGCTGGATACACCACTCACTTCACCCTGGCTGGCCCGCATCAGCCTGGCTGCAGATGCCGCACAGGATGCCAGCTTCGCCCTGTTCAGCTCGCGCCTGGTCGAACTCCCCGACATTGAACCCTACCGCCAGCAGGAAGCCCTCGATCAACCGGCTGACAACATTCGCTATGCCGGTGATCCGGCTGCACAATTGTTCAATCGGCTGGACGCTGGCGAGGAAGTCGACCTGTCCATCGACGGCCCCGTGCGTTACCGCTTGCAACAACGGCTGATACTGACGGGTAAAGACCACGGCCCGCGCAACTACCAGCTTTACTACCGGCTCGATGATAATGCGGTGCAAACCGTATACGCCAGCGTCTCGACCGCCCGCCGCAGACAGGTACTGCGCAATGGCGAACCGGTTTCCGCCAGTAATCTGCGCAACGACTATATCGACATACCGGAAGGCCGGCATCGACTGCGCCTGCGGTTCAGCGAAAGCGTGTTGCTGCGCATCCTGTCTTCACGACCGGATGATTACCTGCTGCCTGGACTGAATGCACCGGCGCACCGCTACCGGAAACCGCCTGCAACGGATGCCTGGTCGTTGTCAGCGCAACAGCTGCGTGCGGCCCTGCAACCCGAAAGCCCGCTGCAGACCGTTCAGCAATCCATTATGCGCATTATTGTCGATAACAGACGTCGCGGCGGCGGGCTGGTCGGCCCCATGACACTCATGGGTATTGCCCGCAGCCAGCCGGATGCCCCGGCACTCCTGGATGAAGCGCAGCGACTGCTTGAACGTCACAGCTACTATGACGACCTGCTGCCATCAACCAGTCCCGGCGAAATCCGTCAGCACGACTTTGCCATTCGGCATCTCCGCGAACCCCGCGACGGTACCGATCATTATCTGTTGAGCGCGGACGGGAAACGTGGGCTGTCAGGCAAACTGGCAAGCGCCTGGTTCACCGGACTGCGCGGCGGGCACGAGGTGAAGTTCAACCTGCCGCAGCGGCCTGCAGACAGCCTGCTGCGCCTTGTTGTACTCGATCATGGGCAATCCGCCGGCCTGCGGTTATTCATGGACGACCGCCCGCCACTGCAACTGAGACTCGACAATCCGTCAACCACAACCCCTGTCCACTACCGGGTGGATGCGGCCGGGGCACTGGCTGCACAAGCCGCACAGGCCGATACGGCTGCCAGCTGGCAGCTGGCCGTGCGGAAGACACAACCCGCTTCGGTGCTCGAACTGCGCCTGCCACGCGAAGTAAAACAGATCCGCCTGTTACGCAGCGATAACAACCCGCAGCCGTTGCAGCTGGCGATGCAATACCGTGCTGCCCGGCCTTACCGCCTGTCGGATGCCAGCTATACACAACTGCTCGACGTATTGCGCAAGGCATCCCTGCTGCAATCCCTCTGGGAGGCCTGCGTAACGGATATAGAGCGCGCGCTGAACCCGGACACACGACTACCGGATCAACTGCTCGATGGCCAGCCACTGACGCAGCGCACTCGTAGCGCGGCGCGCGCAGTCATCAACCACTGGGTGCCATTACTGCGCTGGTTGCGCGTCCGCCAGCAAAACTACCGTGCCGCTGTCGACGCTGCCGGGCAGGCAGCGCGGCGCAACATCACGACCCGCGAACTGAACAACATCCTTGCCTCGGTAAAACGTGAAGAGCATGCGGGCCACTGGCTGCCGGCACTGGAATACTGGCGTCGCCTGTCGGACAGCCGGCAGCCGCAACACCGCCAGGCAGCGCTGTCCGGCAGGGTGCGCGCACTGCTGGAACTGGGTGAATATCCACTCGCCGAACGCCTGCTGCGTGGCAGTTACCTGAACGACACGCCGGCAGACCTGGAAAAACAACGTTTCAGCCAGGTTCGCGCACTGTACCGGCAACAGAACAACAGCATTGCGCTGGAAGGGCTGCTGGCAACCGCGTTATCCCGTTCGCCAACGCCGGAACTGTTGTCGGAACTGACCCTTCAGCTAATCGACGCCGGGCGCCTTCAGGATGCACTCACCGCTGGAATGCTGCTGGCGGGCAAACACAGACCGCGACACAAATTACTTGCCGTCGCACTCAGGCAGCAGGCATGGGATATTTTTGAACGACTGCTGACAGCGTCTGATAACGCCGATGATCGTGCCTTATGGCTCGGTTACCGCGCCTGGATGCTGGATGACCCCGAAGCCACGCACCGCTACTGGCAGGCAGCGGGCAGCACGGGGGCAACCCTGCTGCAAAAAAGCCGTGAGGGACAGGACATTCTTGAACGACTGCTGCAGGATGACGAACATCAACGCCGTCTCGCCACCCGGCAACTGGCCGACTGGCTTGCGCAACTGCCGGGTCCTGCAGTGTGGCAACCCATGACCCCACTGCTGCAGGGACACGCCGGCATGGCCTGGTTGCACTCGCCCGGCCTCGATTCCGGCTTTAACACCTTACGCGCCAGGCCGGATCAGCCCGTACAACTGAGGATTACCGGCCCGCTACGCCTGCGTCTTGATATCCAGCCCCTGCATGAAAGGGGTCGGGACCTGCCCGTGGATGGCTGGCTGCGCGTACACAGCAATACACAGACATGGATCAGTCCGTTCACCGGCAACCGCGCTTCAACAGGCCTGGACTGGCCTGGCAGCCAGCAGCGCCCCGGGCGGGTTGAGCGGCGGGAACTGCAATTACCGGCCGGCATACATCAACTGGAAATCAGCGGTATTGACCATGAACTACTGGTTCGCCTGTATGTGCAGGCCCCGCTGCTTGATGCTGGCCTGTCACAGGCGGCTGCCATGCAGCCCACCCCTGCGCCGGACTGGCTGCGGCTGGCAAGCGGCATTAGCTGCGACCGCGCAGACAAGCCTGCATTGATCGATTGCCGGGCTGACAGCCGTTCCATGACGCTCTCCGGCCCCCTGAAGCGGGACCGGGAAGTGACGCGGAAACGTGCTGCCCGCCTGCCTGGCGCTGCACACAAACGCGCGCATCGAAGCCGCCCGGCGCCCCTGAAAGCCCTCGTTCCCCTGCCACGGCAAAACCGCAACCTGCCAGAAACGGCAACACCCTACCAGCGCATGGTGTCACTGCTCTGGCAACTGGAAACAGCCGATGCTGACAGCAATGCCATCGTTGCACGAATGGAGGCACTGGCAAAATCCGTCCATGAACAGCCGCAGGCTGCTTTCATTCGTCCCCTGCTGAAACGCGCGACACGCGGCGCCGACTGGCAACTGATCGACTATGTCCCCGAAAGTGCCGGCGTACGCTACGTGGAGCGGCCGGCCAATGCACCCGAGTCACCCGCGCTGCGCGCGCGCGCCAGTCTGCTCAGTAACGCCTGCAACGGCAGCCGTCTGTTAAGCGGACATGACGAACTGGTCTACGCCTTATATAACCTGAAACCGGTGACAGTGCGCCTGGAACTGATACCCTGCACGCTGCCGTTCGAAACAGCGTCGCCGATGACGGTCCAGGTCATGAACACCGGCAAACCCGGCGTCCTTGTGACACTGCCGCGCGGGACAGCTTCCCGGTCAGTGAACATTCCCACCGGGCGCGGTGAACAGCTTATCCGCCTGCGTATGCCCGACCCTGCCGTCAACCAGTTGCTGGGCGTGCGTATCCATGACCCGTCCGCACCCGCCCGTGAGCGTGTTGAGCGCGTCTATCACCTGGCAACCCATGACGAACCCCTGCGCCTGGATATACAAGGACCCGCCTGGCTGCGCGTGGATGAACTGCGCGACAACACCTCTTCCAGTCGCTATATCGCTATTGACGATGGCTGGCAGTCGCTACAACTTTATCCTGACAAGGGTCGTGGAGAAGCGCTGTACCGCCTGTACCGGCGTAATGCCGGCACGCCGCCCCCTCCGTCGCGCATGCTCCGGCCGGTTGATGCCGTCATACCGGTACCCGAACCCTTTGACACCCCGCAACCAGCCGCTACCGCATGGGCCAGTGGCGATGATTACCCGCTGGGCGGTCAGGAAGACGGTACATCCAGTCTCGGTCTTCGCCTGGTCAGTCGAACACGGGTGGATGACGAGGAAGAAAGCCGGCGCTCGCGGTTCCGCGAGAACTTCGCCGAACTGCGCGCCGGGCACCGCGACTTCGATGCCGACAGCAACCGCTACTGGCGCAGTGAAATCCTCGCACGTCTGCGCCAGGACGGTAACCCGGTGCTGGGTCTCGGCCAGCACCTGTACAACTGGCCACTCGAGCGCTGGCCACGCCTGCAGACCAGCAGCCACCTGACAGGCTTTATCCAGAACCCGGGGGACGAACTGGCGGGCAGGGACAGCTCGACCGAATGGACGATCAACGCCAGTGTACGTGCGCTGCTGCACATCCCGGTTACACCACGCACCGACCATGAACCGGCACTGACCCTGTTTGGCCGGGCAATGAGCATGAACCGTAATAACCGCTATTCAGGCGACGCGCTGGACCGCGATGTATTCAGCCGTTACAAGGCTCTGCATAAACGCGGGATTCGCCTGTCGGAATACCTGCTGCACAAGCCCTGGACGGACACGGAGTGGTATGCACAGCTGGCCGTGACCAGTAATGAGAACTTCAATCTTGCCCGCCCGGACAACCTGGAAACACGCGTCGGCTGGCGGCAACTGGTCGGGGCATTCGATATCGACGCCGGTTACCGGTTGCGCCATTACCTGTCGGACAGCGACCGAAACCGCAACAGCACACGCAACGACCTGCGCCTGAAACTGGGCTGGATGCACTGGAACATTCTGCAACGCCGCACAGAACTGACCCTGTTCCTGAACCACGATATCGATAACAACGAAACTTCGGCATACCTCGGGCTGTTCCTGCATGGTGGGAATGGCCGCGGGTTGCGCGACTTCCGCCGCAGTGAAGTGCGCTTTTCCGCTATTCGTCAACGTAACGCGCCGCACAGCGCCAACCGCGTGTCACCGCCATGATGATGCTTGCCGAAGCCCTGTCGATCGGACTCACTCCACTGCTGTGCCGGCTGGAACGGCACAAGCTGGAACGCCTGGAAAAAGATTTCCGGCACTGGTGGGCGAACAGTGACCTCAGCAAACCGGATGACGACGAGGCCGAACAACTGCAGGCATTGATTCTGTTCCTGCTCTACGAGGTCGAGGAAACGCTCGAGGAAATCTACTACCTGCGGGGTCAGCGTGTGGAATTCGACAGCCGCTATGCGCACGCCGTTACCGACCGGGAACGCCAGCTTCACGTGCTGGATTTCGCCCGTACGCTGGGCGCGAATGCGGCAACACTGAAAGCCGACCGTGCCGCCTTTTCCCGCTGGTTCGGCCACGATGCGGTGACTGACCGCTTCCATCGCCGCCATGGTGAGAAAGAACAGCATGCCGCGTTCTGCCTGGGACGCATCGGCGCGTTGACCGAACACCTGATTGGCATCACCGAAGAAGATACCTTGCGCATTCGCCTGTTCCGTTCCTTGCGGCTGGACACTCGCATCGAACCGGTGCTGGCCTATGATGGCGACTCACGGGTACGCATCAAGGCCTTCGCCTGTCTCGCCGCGGCCCTGCGCGGCCTGCCGGCAGACGCCAGGGAGCGACAGGTCAAATCCGCTGTGCTGCAATATATCTACCGCGCAGCGCTCGATGAACGCCATGATCTGTGGATACAGTGCGAAGCACTGGCGCTGTTGCAACATCTTTCCGCCGAATCCTTTACCCGTGCCGTCCGGCATCGCCTTGAAGCAACCGGCGCCAGCGACAACCTGTTTGTGCGTCGGCGCGTGGTCATGCTGCTGGGGGATAACCTGGCACGCCTCCCCGCGCTGACAGACTTACTGATACTGGCCAGTGATGACAGCAGCGCCTTCGTACGCCAGGCTGTTTCGCAAGTTCTGCCACACGCACCGGCTGACGCCTGCCTGTCCCTGTTCGAAAAGCTCGCCCGCCATGACAGCGATGCCAAAGTACGCGGCGCCGCGCTGACTGCGTTGCCGGTGTTGCTGGAAAGGCCCGCGCTGATCGATGCTTTACTGGCATCGACTGCCGCTGTACTGGACACGGAAACAGACAGTTTTGTCATTCGTATCACTTTGCAGAAACTGGTCGAGGCACACGCCCTGCTGTCGAGCGATGCTGCAATACGCTGGCGTGACGGGTTGTTGCCCGCTATCGATAACCTGCACCGGGGTGCCGGCAGCCTTGCCGTTCGCCGCTGGGCGGCACGCGCGCGGGAGCATCTCTGGTGTCAGTCTGAACAACAACGCCTGGCGTTGAAAAAACAACTGGCAGAACTCGGCACTACGATCCGGCGTGGGAAATCACGGCGGGTTCCGGAGAAATTACTCGCACAGACCTCAGCGGAAGACTTCGGCCGGGTTCTGTCACTGGTTGCAGAGGACGACTTCACTTTCAGCCTGCAACGCGGCCGCTTCTCCACGCGCCTGCACCGGGACCTGAAATTCGGCTTTCGCAGCTGGCGCATGTTGCACGAACTCATGCACCCGGCCACAGACAAGCGCCAGGCGTTCAAACACACTATCGGCCGCATTGCCTATGGTGAAACACGCGCACCGGCGGCCTACGTGGCCGAACAGACGGAAACACAGGTTCCCGGCGAGCCACTTTACATGCAGGAAGAAGATGGCTGGCGCCCCTACCTGCCACTGGTCGATGAAGTCATATCCTGCCTTGACGAGCGCGTGACCGCGGCGACGGTAAAGTTTTTCTCCAGCGAAGGCATCACAGAACTTGTGGCGCCAGCGCAATTCCGCCAACGCCTGCGTGCACGCATGTTGCTCACCCGGCGTTTCGCAAGCTATGCGCGCCTGCGCAACTGGCGTGAGCAGGATGGCGGCTCACCCGATGCCTACGCGGCAGCACTGGAGAAGCTCGGGTTTAAACTCAGCTACCAGCCGCACAGGAATGACGACAATGCACCCCACGAACCCGATCCGGCTGTCACGCGTTTCTTCCCCGCGAT
The DNA here is from genome assembly GCF_058323355.1 of Thiogranum sp. NCBI lineage: Bacteria > Pseudomonadati > Pseudomonadota > Gammaproteobacteria > Chromatiales > Ectothiorhodospiraceae > Thiogranum > Thiogranum sp. The sequence continues at coordinate 15,045 of NZ_JBTTIO010000096.1, read as the reverse complement.
TTTGCCGGTCTCACTGTCGGAACCCGGCATACTCAGCGAAATACGCGAATACTTCTTCTCCGTGTATGAAAACACCCTCTACGAACTGAGCGTGTTCCTGCTGCTGGTAAGCTCGTACTTCTTCGGCCGCCACCTGTACATTAACCGCACCATTCGCAAGGCGCGTCAGCGGCTACCGCTGGTTGTCGGTGGCTGGGGCACGCGCGGAAAATCCGGTACCGAACGCATCAAGGCCGCCCTCTTCAATGCACTGGGTTACAGCGTGGTGAGCAAAACCACGGGCACCGAGGCCATGTTCCTGCACAGTTACCGCTACGGCGAACTGGGTGAAATGTTCCTGTTCCGCCCTTATGACAAGGCCACCATCTGGGAACAGGCCAACCTGGTGCGCCTTGCCGACCGGCTCGGGACCGACGTATTCCTGTGGGAATGCATGGGCCTGACACCTTCCTATGTGCGCGTACTGCAGCAGGACTGGATGCACGACGACATTTCCACCATTACCAACACCTATCCCGACCATGAAGACCTGCAGGGGCCGGCGGGCATTAACATCCCCGAAGTCATGACCGAGTTCATCCCGGAGAATGCCACGCTGATTACCTCGGAAGAACACATGCGCCCGGTACTGCGGGCCGATGCCATGCGCAAGGGCACACAGATGAAAAGCACCGGCTGGCTGGAATCCGGCCTGCTGACCGACGATATCCTGCAACGTTTCCCCTATGACGAGCACCCCAACAACATTGCGCTGGTGCTGGCAATGGTGGACGAACTCGGCATCGAGCGCGACTTTGCACTGAAGGAAATGGCCGACCGCGTGGTACCCGACCTGGGTGTTCTGAAAACCTACCCGCCCGCGCGGATACACGGCCGCACACTGGAATTCACCAACGGCATGGCCGCCAACGAGCGCCTGGGGTTCATGGGCAACTGGCAACGCATGGGCTTTGCCAGCCACGATGCCGGCAGCACGCCGGGCGTGTGGATAAGCACTGTCATCAATAACCGTGAAGACCGGGTGCCACGCTCGCGGGTGTTCGCCGATATCCTCGCGCAGGATATCCGCGCTGACCGGCACTTCCTGATCGGCAGCAACCTGTACGGTTTCCTCAACTACCTGGAGGAGTCGTGGCGTACGTTTGCGTCAAGCTACACCCTGTGGCCGTCCAGTGAAGCCGACAGCAGCATCAACCCGCGCCAGCGCTTTTGCAACGACGCACGGAAAATGGGGATTCCGACCAGCGACGGACAGGTTACCGCCCGTCTCGGCGCGGTACTGGAAGGACTGGGGCTGGACCCGCAACTTGCGTCTGCGCTGCTGTCCGAACCGCAGTCGCTGGCGTTCACGCTGGAACAGCACGAACTTGGAGAACACCTTGCCGCGGTTGAAAAACATCTCCACCAGTGGCAACAGGAATACGAAACGTTCAGGCAACTCGCCGAGCGGATTGACAGTGCCGGCGACCGGCAGCAGGACAGCCTCGACAACGCGGCCGCCTCCCTGCTGTGGGACGGGTTACAGGCCAGGCTTGTCATCATCGATGACGTGCACGCCAGCGGCAACAAGATCATCGAACGGATCTGCGAGGAAACGCCGCCGGGGTTCCATCACCGGATCATGGGCTGTCAGAACATCAAGGGGCCGGGCCTGGACTTCGTCTACCGCTGGCAGGCCTGGGACGTGTGTCACCGCGCCTGCCAGCAGCTCGCCAGCAATGACGAGACCATCGCTGAACGCGGCCTGAGGACACTTGCAGCATTCCAGGAATTCGGCCCGCTGTGTGAAGCCGCAGTACGGGACACCCTCACCAGCGTCAGGCATTCGGACATCGCCCAGAGCGAGCGTTTCCAGAGCCAGTTACAGATTATTGAAACAGCCATGGAACAGCAGCTCGAAGCCGCCCGCGAGCAGTCATCGGGAGAGTCCGCCAACAACCGGCTGCATACCATCATCCACGCTGTCGAGTCGTTCCTGGATGCAGGCGATGCAGTAAAACGCCGCAAACGCGCCAACCTGATTTACCGGGAGCTGGCCAACGAACGCATCAGTCATGCGCGCGCGGTCGTTGAACTGCAAAAACTGAACAAGCGTCAGAAAGGCGGCTGGCTGTTGAATCGCCTGACCCGCTGGCTGTCCCTGCTGCGCCCCGGCATGCCGAAATAGAGAACCCGGGGCCTGCCCGGATCAGATTTCCCGTGTCGCCAGGAAGCGAACATCCGGGTGGCGCTCCATGACCAGGTCCAGGTTGACACGCGTCGGGGCGATGTAAACCAGTTCCCCCGCCTGGTCGAGCGCAAGGTTTTCATAGGCTTTCTCGCGGAACCGCTCCAGTATCTTCGGATCATCACACTCAATCCAGCGCGCCGTTGCAACCGATATGTTTTCAAACGCACACTCGACCTTGTATTCGTCCTTTAAACGCTGTGCGACCACCTCGAACTGCAGCACGCCAACCGCGCCAAGTATCAGATCGTTGTTCCTCAGCGGTCGGAACAGTTGCGTGGCACCCTCCTCACTGAGCTGGTCAAGGCCCTTCTGCAACGCTTTCATGCGCAGTGGATCCTTCAGCACCGCACGGCGGAACAGTTCCGGGGCGAAACTGGGGATGCCGGTGTATTTCAGTTCCTCACCCTGGGTGAAGGTATCGCCGATACGGATGGTACCGTGGTTGTGCAGACCGATAATGTCACCCGGGAAAGCCTCTTCCACATGTCCGCGATCAGAAGCAAGAAAGGTCATGGCATTGGCCACCTGCACATCCCGCCCGATGCGCACGTGACGCATTTTCATGCCGCGCCTGTAACTGCCGGAACAGACCCGGAAGAAAGCAATACGGTCACGGTGTTGCGGGTCCATGTTTGCCTGGATCTTGAACACGAAACCGGTCAGCTTTTCTTCGCCGGGCTCGACACTGCGCGTGGTGGTTTCACGCGGCTGTGGCGGCGGCGCGTACTCGACAAAGTAATCCAGCAGTTCCTGCACGCCAAAGTTGTTAATGGCCGAGCCAAAGAATACCGGGCTCAGTTCGCCGCGCAGGTAGGCCTCCTTGTCAAAGCTGTGGCTGGCGCCCTGCACCAGTTCAATTTCCTCGCGCAGTTCTTCCGCCTGGCTCCCCAGCACGTCATCGAGCTGTGGATTACCCAGGCCTTCGATCATTGTCGCCTCCCGCTTCTTGCTGTTGTCACCCGCCTGGTACAGGTACACCTTGTCCTGTTCGATGTGATACACGCCCTTGAAGCGCTTGCCCATGCCGATCGGCCAGGTAATGGGGGCACACTTGATATTGAGCACATCCTCCACCTCGTCCATCAGGTCGATAGCGTCACGGCCTTCGCGGTCCAGTTTATTGATAAAGGTAAAGATTGGCGTGGTGCGCAGGCGGCACACTTCCATCAGCTTGATGGTGCGCTGCTCAACACCCTTGGCGACGTCGATTACCATCAGTGCCGAATCCACGGCGGTCAGGGTACGGTAGGTATCCTCGGAGAAATCTTCATGGCCCGGCGTATCGAGCAGGTTGACAATGGCATCCCCGTACGGAAACTGCATGACCGAGGAAGTCACGGAAATACCGCGCTCCTTTTCCATTGTCATCCAGTCCGAGGTGGCATGGCGCGCCGCCTTGCGGCCCTTGACGGTACCGGCGAGCTGGATCGCGCCGCCGAACAGCAGGAGCTTTTCGGTAAGCGTGGTTTTACCCGCATCCGGGTGGGAGATGATGGCGAAGGTACGACGACGCGCCGCTTGCTGGGTGATAATGCTCATACTGCTGCCGACAACCAAAACCGCTATTTTAACCCAGCGGGAGGTTTTTTGCTCAGGGGGTGGTTCCCGCCAGCACGGCTTTCTGCAGCAACAGCAGGTCGGCCGCGTTCAACACGCTGTCATTGTTGATATCGGCCAGTGCGGATTCCAGCACTGAAGGCTGGATAACACCGGTAACAAGGCGTGTCATGACCACCAGGTCGCCGGCATTGATCAGGCCATCGGGGGCGTTACGCGGCCCCAGGTCACCCTTGTTGGAGGTGTTGGGATCGAGGCCATAGAGGTTGACTTCATCGCCGTCAGTGAGGCCGTCACCGTCCGTATCCGGGACAGTCGGCAAGGTGCCGAGCGTGAATTCATCCAGGTTCAGCAACCCGTCGTTATCGAAGTCACCGGCGCCGGTTTCGGCCAGCGTGCCAAAATTTGAGAACTCCCAGTTGTCAGCCAGACCATCCACATCCGTATCGCTGCTGCCGTAGCTGGTGATGGTCAGGTTCATGCTGCCCGTTCTGCCAAGGGAATCGCTCGCTGTCGCCGTAACGCTATGTACGCCCTCGACCAGTGTCGTAACCAGACTGGCGCCCGTACCCAGCTGACCGGAAATATCCGACGCCCAGCTCAGTGAAGCACTCACGTCTCCGTCCTCGACGTCCGTTGCAGCGGCCTGCAGCGTGACGAAGTCCGTGTCCAGAACCATTGCGTTATCGGCGGGGCTGGTAATCGTCACCTGCGGAGGATTGTTCAGTATGACACTGAGCGTAAAGGCCTCGCTGACACTGCTGCTTGCATCAGACGCGGTTACAGTAATGGTGACATTTCCCGAACTGCCTGCTTCCGGGGTTATGGATAGCGTACGCTGGCTGCCACTGCCGCTGAACACCAGGCCGGACGGTGCAACGATGGCTGAATCTGAAGACACAGCACCGAGGCTGAGGTTTGCCAGTGGTGTATCGTTGTCCTGTACAAGCACAGTGACCGGAATTGTTTCGCCATCAAACGCAGTTTGGTCACCCAGCACCGCCAGCACCGGGCTTGCGTCAGCGAAGGTCGCCCAGCCAATATCCTGCATCAACTGCAGGGCCAGACCGGGACCGGTTTTGGGCCCTGTATCAAACGGCTCCATCAGTTCATTGGGGCTGAGGGCATTGCTGAAATGTGAAACAGATGACCCGCTTTTCCGGGGTGACGGCGCGTTCATACGGACATGCCCCTGGTCAACGCCTGCGGTAGAGTTGCCCGTCAGTGCTGTAACCTTCGCGCCCAGCCAGTGCAGGTCGGGCGCATCGGTTGACGACGCCAGTCTGCCGGCATCGTTAAGCTGGCTCCACGTCTGTCCAGCACTGTGGTCTTCCAGATTAAGCATGAAAATATCATCGGAACCGTTGAATTTGGCGCCGGTCGTCAGATCGACAAAGGTCTGGAAACCAAGGCCATGCCCCACTTCATGCAGCACCACGCTCAATAGTTCAATGGTTCCCCCGGGCCGGTTACCGTCCAGGCCGTAGTACCAGTTGGTGCCATTGAGACAGTTATTGTTATTGTCGATATCGGAATTGAATGTCGCTGAAATATCGGCACTGGAACTCAGATCCGAGTTCGACAGGCTGTTGGCCAGTGATGCCGGGTACCAGGTATCCCTGACCGGCACAAATCGAAAGTTGCCGTGAATGGTTGTGGTACCCGCAGACCCCAGTACGGCCTGGGTGGATGTACAACTCAGGGGACTGAATTGCGCATCGACCACTATCGTAATACTACTCTCCACGACAGCACCCCAGAGCCTTGCGGCGTGCTCAAACACATTGAGACGCTGCTGGCCAAGCGTTGTGCCCGGGTTGCCACCCACCGGCGTAACCGGCGTTGGATCATTGAAGCCTTCTCCCGCACCATCCAGGTTCGATATGATAATTTGTGCGGCCCGCGCATTCAGACTGAAGAAAACCAGTAAAACGACCAGCATGCCTGTTTTTATGCCGGTCATGGTTTTCATGGTTGTTCCGGCACTTTGGGCAGATGGGAGTAATCCGTAATCTGTATATTCCCGTCCTTATCAAGCGTTGCGACCGGTGCTGTCTGGAACCGCCCCTTCAGGTCAACGCTGACAGCGCCATCCCGGCTCTTTTCCTCCACCAGCCCCTCCGATGAGGTATTCAGTATCTCCCCGAGTGCTTCGCGTATTTCCGGCTCAAGTGCGGGCGCCTGTTGCGTGGAGGGCGGCGCAGAGGACTCGACAGGCTCTCGACCTGACGGGATTTCCGGTTTCGCCAGGGGTTCCGTTATTACCGGTAGCGGGGTTTCTGGCGTTGCAGGGGGATTCCCGGGCAGGCCTGGACCCGCATTCACTGGCGCCACGGGCGTTTCTTCCAGCCCCGTCGTGGATAACCGGAAAATCGCCAGCGCGCCCACCAACGCAGCACCCAGTAAAACAAAAACAGCTTTCTTCTTCACTTTATTTACCCGACTGCCAGCGCCAGGCACCTGTTGTTTTTGACTTCAGGAGCGACTATAGCACCTGAACAGGACAGGCACATTAACACACAGGATTTATATTATTATCATAGGGTTAGGGAATCCCTGATTCATTCGTCATTCCGGCGCAGGCCGGAATGACGAATGAATCAGGCCATCCTCAGGCGTTAACGCGTGAGATCCAGCGCCAGCAGCAATGCATCCTCGCGGCCGTCTGGCGCCGGGTAGTAATTACACCTCAGCCCAATCTCGTTGAACCCCTGGGCCTCATAAAGCCTGATCGCCGCTGTGTTCGAAGGCCGCACCTCCAGCATCAGGGTATCGGCCTTGTGGCGCCGCGCCAGCTGGATAAAGTGTTTCAACAGTTTTCGGCCGATGCCCCTGCGCTGCATTTCAGGACGAACCGTCAGGTTAAGAATATGTGATTCACCCGCTGCAACGCTCATCACGCCGTAACCGGCCAGTGCATCGTTTTCCTCATAGCACCAGCAACAGTAGCCGACGCGCAGGCAGTCACGGAAAATACCTTCGCTCCAGGGAAATTCGTAGGCACGCGGTTCGATTTCCATGACCCGGTCAAGGTCTGCCACCATCATGGGGCGCAGGCGTTCTCCCGGATCAGAGAGAATCGCACTCATGGCGTTGCCTCGCGCACAACACGCATGGCAAGTTGAAGGTCCTGCCATGCCTTGCGTTTCTCCGCGGGTGAACGCAACAGGTAGGCGGGATGATAGGTGGCAACCAGTGGTATTCCAGTGTCGCGGAATGGGTGAACCTTGCCCCTCAACTTGCCGATCGGCGTGTCACACTGCAGCAGGTTCTGTGCTGCAATACGGCCTGTGGCCAGAATGAGCTTTGGCTGAATCAGTTCAATCTGGCGCATCAGATAGGGCTCACAACGCATCACCTCATCCGGCCTCGGATCACGATTGTTCGGCGGCCTGCACTTCAGGATATTGGCGATATAGACCTGTTCACGTTTCAGGCCACAGGCCAGCAGCATGGCATTCAGCAACTGTCCTGCCCGACCGACGAAAGGTTCGCCCTGTGCGTCCTCATCCGCGCCCGGGGCCTCGCCTATCACCAGCCAGTCAGCACCTTGATTGCCCGTACCGAACACGGTTTGAGTACGAGTGGTGTGGAGATCGCAGGCTGTGCATTCACTGACACGGGCACGTAACGCGTTCCAGCCCAGCGTGGCAACATCAGGATCAGCTGCCACAGGTTGATGCCCTGCGGCAGGTGCTTTTTCAGGATTTTCCTGCCCGGGTTCCGACACTGTATCCACGGTCGGCCGCGGCTCTTTCAGTTGCCAGCGCAGAATACCCATGGCATCGAGGTACTGCTGCCTTCTGTCGTTACACCCTGCACCGTTGACCTCGCTCATGTCAGCTACACATCGGCCCGCTGTGGATGCTCACGGCCTTCCGGCTCGATAATTTTATTCAGGGCGTTGACATAGGCACGCGCCGAGGCAATCACAATATCGGTGTCCGCGCCCTGCCCGTTAACAATACGTCCGGCTTTTTCCAGACGCACCGTCACCTCGCCCTGCGCATCGGTTCCACTGGTTATATTGTTGACCGAGTACAACTGTAATTCCGTGCCACTGCTGACAATAGATTCAATGGCCTTAAAAACGGCATCAACCGGCCCGCCACCTGTAGCACCTGCCTGTTCTTCCTCGCCGTTGATATTGAGCGTGACTGTGGCATTCGGAATTTCACCGGTTTCGGAGCACACATGCAGGGAAACCAGCTTGAACTGCTCGTTTTCGGCTTCCTGGCTGGCTTCGGTCACCAGCGCCTGCAGGTCCTCGTCATAGATCTCGTGCTTCTTGTCGGCAAGCTCCTTGAAGCGCGCAAATGCCTCGTTCAACTCTTCCTCGGACTCGAAACAGATATCCAGCGCTTCAAGCCGGGTGCGGAACGCATTGCGCCCCGAATGTTTGCCCAGCACAATACGGTTGGCTGACCAGCCGACATCCTGTGCGCGCATGATCTCGTACGTCTCGCGACTCTTGAGCACACCGTCCTGGTGTATACCCGACTCATGGGCAAACGCATTGGCGCCAACGATAGCCTTGTTTGGCTGCACGGCAAACCCGGTGATGCTCGACACCAGCCGGGAACAGGTCATGATCTCCGGTGTTTCCAGCCGCGTATCGCAACTGAAAATATCCCGCCGGGTGCGTACCGCCATCACCACTTCTTCAAGTGCCGCGTTACCGGCACGCTCGCCCAGGCCGTTGATGGTGCATTCCACCTGGCGCGCACCGTTGATCACGGCAGAAAGTGAGTTGGCCACGGCGAGACCAAGGTCATTGTGACAATGTACCGAGAACACAGCCTTGTCCGAATTGGGCACCCGTTCGATCAGCTGGCGGATCAACTCGCCGAACTGGTGTGGCAGATTGTAGCCAACCGTATCGGGAATATTCACCGTGGTGGCCCCGGCATCGATCACCGCTTCCAGCACACGGCAAAGGAAATCCAGCTCGGAGCGACCGGCGTCTTCCGGTGAAAACTCGATGTTGTCAGTGTATTTACCCGCCCGCCTGACAGCCGCCACCGCCTGCTCAATCACCTGCTCAGGCTGCATGCGCAATTTCATCTTCATGTGAATCGGTGACGTCGCGATAAAGGTATGGATACGCGCCGAGTTTGCATCGGCCAGGGCCTCGCCCGCACGGTCGATATCACGATCCAGCGCCCGCGCCAGCCCACACACCGTGGAATCCTTCACCACGCGGGCTACCGCCTGCACCGATTCAAAATCACCGGGGCTGGCAATGGGAAAACCTGCCTCGATAACGTCGACACGCAGACGTTCCAGCGCCCGGGCAATACGGACTTTCTCGTCCCGGGTCATGGATGCGCCGGGGCTCTGTTCGCCATCGCGCAAGGTTGTATCAAATATGATTAATCGTTCGCTGCTCATGTTCTGCTCCAGCACGGCACACGCCGCGTCCCGCGCACGCAGCATACCAAAACGGGCGCTGCTTGCGCATCAAATTCATCTGTAGTTTCCGGGTGTTGCGTTTGGCCTCGCCAGGCAGAATGTTTAGCCGCGCAGCGGCAGCAGTCGTGCAGGCAGCGACGGGCCACGGAGATGCCGGGCCGAAGAGGAGGACATCGAATTGTCGCTGTAATGTGTCATGTCGTGGCTAACCGTTGATTCAGTGGAAACTATAGGCAAACCGCCACGGCGCTGCAACGTGTTTTTCAACCTGAAACACTATTCGGATGCCGCAATGAAAAACGGAACCCGAAGGTCCCGTTTTCATCAGCATGCAGAACCGTGACCTACTTGCGTCGACGGGCAACCCCTACCAGCCCGATCAGGCCCGATCCGAACAGCCAGACAGCGGCAGGTACCGGTACCGCAGACACGTTATAAGCGCCGACAAACGAAAGTGCCGCGCTGTTTGAAGTATAACCGTCACCTATCATCACACGGATCGCATCCACAGGAGCCAAATTCGACAAACCGAATTCTGCAGTAAGATCGATGGCAAGGGCATAAATACCATCCGTGGAGATCATTGTACTGTTGGAGCCTGTGTACCCATCAGGGTTAGGCAGGCTGTAGGACCTGGTTACAATAGACTCGCCGGAAAAGATACTGAGATCAAAGAAATGCCCATTATTGCCGGTAAAGAACAATTTCAGGTCATTGCCCGCGCCGTTTACCACCGACCCACTGAACGATAAATCAACGAAAGCGCCAGTACTGGCGCCTATTATCGTGGTATCCACATTGGTGTCGGTGATCGCCGCATTCACATCGGCATCAGCTGAAGACCAGTTACCTGCACCGCCAACCTCTGTGAGAAAACTGCCACTCTTTGCCACCACCGTATCGGCATAGGCAGCAAAATTCTCACCCAGGATCGTTACAGCAAATGCCGACTGGCTTATTAATCCCAGCCCTAAAAAAATACTGATTAACTTATTTTTCATTTCCATCCTCCAAAAACCCAAATGTCGTATCAATTCCCTGAGATTACAAAAGTTCCTGTTAAAGCAAATCGCAGCCTTTCAGCGCTACGCCCGATCAGAGTTCTGATGGCCGCGGCGGCAGCCGATCCCGTGGATCATCGGCTCTCGGCGGCAACCTGTCCCGTGGATCATCCGCGCCCGGTGGAATGATCGGCGGTTGCTCCGTGATAGGCGGGCGAACCGTAGGGGTTTCCACCTCAGGCTGAAAACCCGGATCACCGGGTCGCAAATTAAACGCGACATCAGGCGTCGGCGGTGCAACATAAGTCTCACCTCCCGCAGCCGGACTCAATACAGCCCAACGTCCCCACTGGTAGGCTGAATCCTCTTCTTTCGGCTTTGCGGCATTCGCGGCCGAAGCCAACACCATGGTCAGCGCCAGGCCTGCAACAAAATATTTCCTTGCTGTGTTCATTGTCCTGTTCGATCCCCCGATCCTTTAAAAACACGGCAGGGCAAAATATGCCCCGTATGGCGCCAATTAATGCAACGATTATGCCGGAAACAGCAATCTCATGCAAAAACAAGCGGTTATCTGTTTTCCTGGCCAGCACATCCAGCCTGAATGTAAAGTTTTCCGTCATCCCGGCGACACGAATCCACCGGTTATTGCGCACTCTGCAACAGCATTTTCAACAGTTTAGGCGTTGCCGAAAAATGATACCCCTGTCACAAAAAACTGTAAGTATTCTCGACACGCCAGGTGGCACAAAACACTCAGAACGTCCGGGTCAGGCTGATCATCCACTGGTTCCTGATATAGCTGTAGATGCTGATATTGGAATCGTTATTGGTCCGCTCCCAGTAGCCGCTCACAGTCCAGTTTTTCATCAGGTCGTCATCGTCGTTGTACGCGTGCATCAGGCCAACGGTGGTCACGTATTCAATATCGTCACGCGTCTTGTCCAGCCCGCTGAACGTATCCTTGCCGTCAAACTCGAACAGGGAAATACGCCCCCGGGCATAGGCTGAACCATTATGCCAGGTGTTCGTACTCACACCCACGTTCAGCTGACCGCCCAGGTAACCGAACTGGTCATCATCGGCCAGAAACCGGATCGCTCTCACGCCGGCGGTTGTAACCACCCTGCGGTTGTTGAAATAGCGACCGAAATCCACGCCGGTGGCAAAATAATCACCTTCACGCCCGTCATCAATATTCCGGTTGTAGTTGCGCCGCGTGTAAATCGCATCCCAGCTCAACTCGCTGTTGTCGAACTGCCAGGTCACGCCAGGGTTCACTGAATTAAACCAGCCAAGCGCGTGCCCACCCAGGGTCAGGTAATCGGAACGTACCAGCAGGGACGCGCGCCAGTGCCTCAACATCAACACGGCAGGCCCGGTACTGATACTGGCAACAGCAAGGTCGAACTCGTTAAACTTGTTGTACATACGCGAATAGGCGCTCGCGCTGGTCTGCCAGACCAGCATCCCGGTGCGCTCACCCAGCTCGACACGTTTGCCGGACTGGTACAGGTGATCAACGCCTGCATTCACAACATAGGCATTGTCGCTTCTGGCCAGCGCCCCCGGCGCAAGGTTAACGTCCCCGCCACGGACAATACTGTCGCTCGGGCCAACATTGACATTGCTGTCGTGCATGACCCCGGCGGAGATAAAGGGCTTTATGGTGCTCTTCTGGCCAAACTCTTCAGAATCACGTTTGACCTGCGCCAGAAACGCCAGGATGGTCACGCGCACTGCCGGCGGCGTGGCTGGATTATCCAGCACTTCTTTGGCCAGTTTTTCGGCTTCCTCGTAACGCATGGAGCGGTAGTAGGCCAGCGCCAGTTCAAGCTTGGCACGGTGCAACCCTGGATTTATATCGAGAATCTGGCCGAAGGCACGAATGGCGGACTTCAGGCGATCATCCTGCAAGGCCTCCATACCCTCGCTGAATTTTGTCTCAACCTCGGGATTTGCATTGACTTCAGCGTGCACAACCGGCTGCATGGCAAATACCAGCGCAAGACCGAGAAACATGCTCCGATGCTGTTTTATTTCCATTTTGACTTGAACCATGACGCTTCCCCAGTTAGTTTAGTGCTTATTATCAAGAACGCTATTTAGTCTAGTCTTTTAATTATGCGCAACATTATAAAGCGTTAATCGGCAAAAACAATTGAACATCCGCTCCCTGCTGCTACGCTCCGGCCTGGTATTGGCCACTCTGACATTCTATTTCCCCGCTGTCCACGCCACCCCGGAAAGTTTTCCCGACGACCTTTTCGGCTACCGGCAAAGTCTTCAATCTGACACAGCCATATTCGGGCAATGGATACAAGCGCTTGAAAGGCATATATTAATTGATGTTCCAGAGGGGGACTGTTCGGACGCCACACTGAATCGCTGTCACTTGCGTAACTGGCTGGCATTCCTTGACTCACTGAAACCGTTACCTCCCGAAGCGCAGCTGGATGAAGTCAACCGGTATGCCAACAACAGGCCCTATGTGCTGGATATAGACAACTATGGCGTGCAGGACTACTGGGCCGTAGCGAAGGAATTTCTGTATAACAACGGCGACTGCGAGGACTACGCCATCACCAAAATGTTCTCGCTGTTATGGCTGGGCTTTGATCAGGACACGCTTCGTATCGTGGTATTGCAGGACACCAATCTGCGTATTCCGCACGCGGTACTGGCCGTTGCAAGCCACAACGACATCCTGATTCTCGATAACCAGATTGGCGAGGTCATCTCACACCGGGAAATCGTGCATTATGCTCCGGTATACTCGATCAACGAGTCACACTGGTGGATTCACCTGGACAACTGACAGGGATGCGACCCGCACTTGAGCCCGACTGATACCCAACAGATCCGCAAGGGCGTGCTGATACTCGTCAGCCTGCTGCTGCTGGGCGGCCTGCTGATCAACGCCTATGTCGACCGGGAAAGGCAACGCGACCTCGGTGACTGGGCCATCCGCCTCGGTCTGGTCGCCGAAACCCGTGTTGAAGCAATCGAGAACTGGCTTGACGAACAGCGTTCGGCGCTTGGCGAGCTGGCCAACAACGCCTCTGTGCAACTTTACCTGTGGCAACTCTCGCAGCGTACACAAAAAGACAACCCGGCCGAGCCGGCACAGCTGACCTACCTGCGCAATCTCATTATCGCCAGCGCGGAGCGCTATGGCCTGACGCCTGAAAACGAGCACCCCGCCATACCGGCCAACCTGCCGCAACGCCACGATACCGGGCTGGCCCTGTTCGACAACAATCGGCGTCTCGTTGCCGCCACCCGGGGCATGCCGGAAACAGGGACGGCTTTTCGGCAGGCCATCGACAGGGCGCTGCAAACCGGCGAAACCGCCTACAGCAAACTCGTTACCGACTCGCATGAGCGCGTCCTGTTCGGCATCGCTGTTCCCGTTCCGCTGGTCATCGGCGCTGAAACCGGCCAACACCACAGTGGCGTCGTGTTTGGTGTATACAATGCCGCACGCAGCATCTACCCCCTGCTGCGCCGTGGCGTACCGGTCGCCCCCAGCGATGAATCCCTTCTGGTGATGAAACAGGAAGCACAGGTTGTCTACCTGTCGCCAACGGCATCGGGGGGCATCCCGACACGCAAGACCCTGCCACTCGATCGCAGCGGCCTTGCCGCTGCAGCCGCAGTCCTGCAACCCGGTCAGTTTGGCGAATACATGAATTACCAGGGCAAACCGGTACTGGCTACCAGCCGCCCGCTGCGCTCGCTGCCGTGGGTACTGGTGCAGGAAGTCAGCGCCGTGCAGGCATTGCAGGAATCCAACCGGCATCGTCGATCGCTGATCCTCACCTTCTCGTTACTGCTGTTTGTCATTGCCGCCATCCTGGTCGCCGCCTGGCGGCATGGCAGCAGCGTGCGCGCCCTGCAGGACGCTGCAGAACTGCGCGCCAGGAGCCATGAACTCCAGAACCAGACCGAACTGCTGCATGCCGTTACCGACAACACCGAGGCACACATTCTACTGCTCGATGAACAGCAACAGGTTCTGTTCGCCAACAGCCTCATCGCCCACACAACCGGCGCCAGGCCACAGGAACTGGCTGGAAACACCCTGACCGGTGTGCTGGGCCCGGCAAATGCCGCACCGCTGATCAAGATGATCGAGCAGGTGAAGGAAACCCGCGAAACACAACACAGCACACTTGAACTTACGCTTGACGAGGCGACGCGAACCTTCCAGTGCGCGGCAATTCCTGTCGACCGCGTTGGCAAGCGTGACAATGCTATCCTGCTGGTACTGCACGACATCACCGAACTGCAACAGGCACAACAAAAACATGCCGAACTGTTACGCCGGCTGGTGGCAACACTCATGCACGTCGTCGACCTGCACGACCCCTACTCCGCCGACCATACTGCACGCATGGTGGAAGTTGCCAACGCCGTGGGTGCCGAGCTAAAGCTCGACGAACAGCAACGAAATTCCCTGGATCTCGCCGCCAGCCTTGCCAACCTGGGCAAGATATTTGTGCCGCGTGAAGTCCTGACAAAGACTTCACCACTGACCGATGCTGAACAGACACTGCTGCAACGCCACGTCCAGTTTGGCGTGGAACTGCTTGAAGACCTGGATTTCGACGGCCCGGTTCTCGACACTATCCGCCAGAAACAGGAACACCTGGACGGCAGCGGTTACCCCGATCACCTGACCGGTGACGATATCATCCTGACTGCCCGCATACTGGCGGTAGCCAATGCCTTTGTTGCACTGGTCAGCCCGCGCGCCTACCGGCAGGCGGTGAGTATTGAAGAAGCGCTGGACCAGTTACTGAAAGAAGCCGGCAGCAAGTATGACCGCCATGTGGTCGCCGC
>NZ_JBTTIO010000095.1:0-8501 GCF_058323355.1 Thiogranum sp. | reverse complement strand
ACCCTTGTCTGAGCCAGTCACACAGTGACTGGCGAGTTTGGGTGAGCGCCACATGTCGCGAGAAGCGCAGGGTACCCGCGCAGCGGGCAAACCGTTGCCGGCGAAAAGGCACCCCGCCCGGGACGATTTCAACCACCCTTTGTTGATAAGCAGGATATGGATTCCGATGCCGGCCTGCACCGGGATAACGGGAGCCGGGCCGGAATAACGAAAACCTAGCTTCCGTACAATCCAAGCGGGTCATCCGGGTTGACGCCGTCCATGAAGGGAATACGACGGTCGCTGTGGGTCACCTGGTAGACCAGCCCCATCCAGTTGCCGACAACCGCCTCGGCGGTATCGTGCCAGGTGTTGTCCAGGATATCGGTCAACTGCGCTTCGGGGAACGCTGGCAACTCACTGGCCTCCGCACAGGCTGCTTCAAGACGCAACCGATACTCGTTGAGCAGCGCCTGCGCACGCAAGCCCAGATAGTTATCCGGAAACGGCGGGTAGTCGGAGCGTTGCCCGTTCGTCCACAACAGCACTTCGCGTTTGTATTCTTTCAGCAGTGACACGGTGTCGTATTCCGGGTGCCCCTGGAAAAACACCACGCGCAGACCATCGTGACTGGTCGCAAGATGAACACCCACCTCGCTCTCCACCAACACGTGCAGCCCGGCATCGTGGAACTGCCCCGGTGTGACCGCATTCCAGCGCGAGTGAGGGACATCGAAGCGTGTGTTGACGTCGTTGACCAACGGGTGTTGTTTATCCACCACGCGGTGCGGGAATACACCCCACACCTTGTCACCCTGGTGAATACGCACCTTGTTGTGCCTGAACTGCAGGACCGCATGGGTTGCCAGGCAGGAACACAGGGTCGAAGTCACATGCTCGTACGCCCAGTCGACCACGGTTTTCAACGGCTCCCAGAATGGCTGATTATCCAGTCGGGAACCAACGACGTTGGCACCGGTGATAATCAGTGCATCCAGGCCCTTCTCGCGTATCGTCTCAAAGGGTTCGTAATAGCTGTCGATGTAGGCCTGTGCGTCAGCGCCACGCTCCAGTTCAGGCAGTGTAAAAGGATGCACATAAAACTGGGCAATCGGATTGCTCTCCCCGATCAACCGGAAAAACTGCCGCTCGGTCGCCGCCAGCGCCGCGTCGGGCATCATGTTGAGCAGTCCCACGTGGAGTTCGCGGATGTCCTGCTTCGCGGCACGATTCGGCGCGAGCACACGCGTCCCTTCCTGCTTGAGGCGCTCGAAGGTCGGCAGTGCATTGTGGGCAACCAGCGGCATGGGATCAGTCCGTCCGTGCGATGACGGTTTCCAGCAGCTTGAGGAAATCCTGCTCGTCGCGCACTTGCGCCACTTCACGGGATGTCACGGTATAACCGTGCGGTTTGGCAATCGCCTCGTAACGTGGAATGCGCGAATGGAACAGGCGCGGGAACACCCAGCGGGTAAAATCGTCGGGATCCATTTCAGCCGCATAGCTCAAGCCCTGCTCCGCCAGGTAGATATCCAGCTGCCCGGTCAGGAACCCGGGGCGAGAGTAAAGCGGTTTGGGGTCACTTTGCGCACGCTCGATAAGTTTCTGTTCCTCTTCCTTGTCGGTGACCTGGATATAAAGGATCAGCGTATGCTCAACCAGCAGATCAATGACTGACGGTTCTTCCAGTTCGCACAGGCTGCCGCCCACATCGTTTACGAAATGTGAATAGCCATAAATCTCCCGCGCCTTGCGGATAAAGGCCGGCACATCGCGCATGGCGGCAATCTCCGCTTCGCGGTACTCGGCCTGGCGACGCACAAACTCGTCCAGCGGCACACCGCCGCGTTCCGGGTCACCCAGTTTGCCGACAAAACTCAGCACCGGGCCGAGGTCATCGACCTTGATGTTGTTGCGGATATAGATCCAGTCGCGGCGCAGCAGGTCTTTCAGAAACGGCACCTGCATGGCCTGCTGCTTGATCAGGTCAAGAATGGCCTCGTCGAGATAGCGGGTGCCAATGCGGTAATCGCCCGAATAATGGAACCAGTCATGCCCGCACAGCAGCGACGACAGATAGGTCTTGCCGACCCCCGACATCCCCAGCAGGGTTACCTTCTTGTGCTTCCAGGCCCGAAACCCGTCGATATCGAATTTCACCGCTACCACTCCGAAACAGGGGAAAGCGTTTGATTATGCGGTATTTACCTCCGCTCTGAAACACCCCGGAGAGGAAAATCCACAAAACACGGCAGCCAGCGGAAAATTTCCTTCCAGCAGACTTTGCTGTATGGTGGCTGCTGATTTTTTACCAGCAGGCTCGCCGGGCCGAGGAACATTTCCATGCAGATTGAGCAAAACAAGGTCGTCACCTTGAAATACACCCTGAAAGACAACGACGGTAACGTCATTGATGAATCCAACGACGGCAGCTTTGCCTACCTGCACGGCGCCAATAATATTATCCCCGGACTGGAAAACGCGCTGACCGGCAAAAGTACCGGCGACAAGATGGATGTAGCGGTATCCCCCGCCGAAGGCTACGGCGAACGCGATGCTGAGAAGACCCAGACCGTGCCGCGCAACATGTTCCCGGAAGATGTTGAAATCGAAACCGGCATGCAGTTCCATGCCCAGGGCCCCGGCGGTGAAACGCTGGTCGTTACTGTGGTCAAGGTTGAAGATGACACAGTGACTGTCGATGGCAATCACCCGCTGGCTGGTGTTGCGCTCAACTTCGACGTTGAAGTCATGGATGTTCGCGATGCTTCGGAAGAAGAACTGCAGCACGGCCACGTACACGGCCCGGGCGGGCACGACCACGGCTGATGATCGGTCACCGCTTCAACTAAAATACTCCCCCGTCATTGCGACGCGCAGCGAAACAATCTCCCACTGCCTGGCACCAGGTTCAGTAGATTACTTCGCTGCGCTCGCAATAACGACTCGGGTAGATACACTAAACGCTTTTCCTCAACCACTATCCCCACAGTTCTCAATCTCGAACTCCAGCGTTGAGTGAGTAATATCAAAAGACTCACCGAGCCTCTCCTTCAGCGCTTCCTTGATCCTGGCCGTGTCCTCAAACCGGTCAATAACGACATGTGCCTCCAGTGCACTGCGGTGTTCATCAATCTGCCATAGGTGAACATGGTGTACATTCCGTACACCCTCCACGCTTTCCATGGCCGCTTTCACATCGGCAACCGACAGGCCCTCCGGCGTCCCTTCCATCAGCAGGTGGATGGTTTGTGGCAACATACCAGCCGCCTGGTAGAGTACGTATACCGCAATAACCAGCGTCAACAGGGTGTCTGTCCAGTACCAGCCATATAACAGAATCAGACTGCCGGCGATCACCACGCCAACCGACGCCAGCGCATCGGACACATTGTGCAGAAATGCAGCACGAATATTCATACTGTGCTTCGACATGGTCCAGGTCAGCACGGCGGTTGCCACATCAACAATTAATGCAACACCGGCAACGATGACGACGATCCAGCCTTCAATAACCTGCGGCTGGAAAATACGCCAGACGGCCTCATAAACCAGGTAAAGCCCAATAATCACCAGCGACACCAGATTGACCAGCGCCGCGATCACCTCGGCACGCCGGTAACCGAAAGTTCGCAGGTCATCCGCCGGCTGGCGGCCTATCCTGCGCGCCAGCCAGGCGATCAGCAGTGAACTGGCATCACTGAAATTATGCAACGCATCGGCTACCAGTGACAGACTGCCGGACACGATACCGCCCACCACCTGGACCACCGTAAGCAGCATGTTGGCGACAATGGCAAACAACAGCCGGCGGTCACCCATGCTTTCTATATCGTGCTGATGTACGTGACCGTGGCTCATGCCGGCACCGCCTCGTCCTGCAAATATGTCTGTCTCCGGTAGAACCTGGCAACACCCACAAATAACAGGGAGGTCAGCAACATCAACCCGGTAAAGAACAGGTAATAATCCGCACCTTCCAGTTTGCTGCTGCCGTCAGGATTCTGGATCAGGAAATTCACTGCACTGGTAAACAGGTTGCCTGCCGCAATTGACATCATGAAAAACGCCATCACAAATGACTTCATACGCCTTGGCGCCTGGGTGTAGGAAAATTCCAGGCAGGTGATCGATACCATCACCTCTGCACTGGTCAACACCACATAGGCCAGTAACTGCCAGCTGATCGATGGCGCTGCTCCCGTATCGATCTGCATCTGTACCCAGGTGGGAATGGAAAATGCCAGCACGGTAATAAACAGCCCGGCACCGATTTTTCGTAGCTCGGTCAGCTTCCAGTAGCGGTTAATTGCAGGGTACACCCCGTAGGAAAACAGTGGGATCAGTATCATCACCAGCAAGGGATTGGCTGCCTGTATCTGTGCAGGCAACACTTCCACCCCGAACAGGGTGCGGTCCATGTGTTGTGCCTGTAACACCCAGGCCGAACCCGTCTGGTCAAACAGCGCCCAGAACATGGCGACAAATACATAGATCAACGTCAACCGCGACAACGCCAGCAACCCGTCGGCACTGAAAACCTCGCGCAAAAAAGCCTTGCCGCCCGGTGGCACGTGAACGAAGCGCTTGCGCCCCATCCAGAAAACAATAGTGGCAACCAGCATCAACACACCAGGTACGCCAAACGCCCAGGCCGGGCCATGCGTTTCCATCAACCACGGTGTCGCCAGCATGGACAGGAAAGCGCCAAGGTTGATAGAAAAGTAGAACCAGCTGAACACCCGCGACAGCAGGTATCGATTCGATGCCCCGAACTGGTCCCCGACGTGCGCCGACACACAGGGTTTGATACCTCCGGAGCCGAGTGCAATCAAACCGAGACCGATGGCCAGCCCCACGCGGCTATGATCCAGCGCAAGCGCAAGGTGTCCGAGAACATATACCACTGACAACAGAATGATGGTGCGATACTTGCCCAGCCAGACATCGGATAACAGTGCACCGAGCAGCGGCGTGAAATACACCGCTGACACAAACAGGTGATACCAGCCCTTGGCCGCTTCCTCGCCCATGACGGCCAGTGAGCCTTCACTGTCCAGCAGGTACTGCGTCATGAATACCACCAGGATGGCACGCATACCGTAAAAACTGAAACGCTCGGCAGCCTCGTTGCCGATAATAAAGGGGATACCTGCGGGAAGATCCGTGCTCGCGACAGGCGCGGTGCGATAGACGCTCATGCAGTGATCATAAACGTCGGGGCTGTAAATTCCTATATGGCAGAAATTTCGTTCTGCGCGGACCGTATCAGGCGCTCCTTGTCGGGACGCCGCAGTTTCTTGATAGCCAATTCCCGGCGAGTGGCACTGCTGCGATCGTGACCACTTTCCAGGTACACCAGATGTTGCGGCTGGCGGCCACGGAAATAACGCGCGCCACGCTGGCTGGCATGCGCCTGCATCCGCCGCTCAACATCGTTACTGATACCGGTATACAGTGAGTTATCACTGCACAGGATCATGTACACCTGCCAGTCACTCACGGGTAATCCGGCACCAGCGTCTGGCCACACTGACGACAGTGGTAGCGTGCCTCACCACGCTGCACGCGGTTGTGGCGGCAGGTGGTAATCTGGTGTGTCTGGCAACCGCAGCGGTAGGCAAACCGACGCTGCCGCCGTACCGGCAGGCCAGTCAGGTCATAGCGCGCCGTCGCGCGGGGTTCAGCGCCGAGGGAACGCATCACCGACCGCCACTCAACCCCGTGCGCACGCACCCGGCGCAGGCCCCACAACTGGTCAACCACGAAGTGTGCCACCTCGTGCGGTACTGTCTCGTTGAGGTTGTCATTGAAGTAGCGCGCAAAAATCCACGGGTTGTAGCGAATGGCCGATTTACCACGCAACACCCGGTACTGGCCGGCTGCACGGCCCGAGAGATCGAACTGTACCGGCGGCATAATGAAATTGCGCTCGAACAACCCGGCCGCCTGCACCACACAGGTACGGGTTGCCTCTCGTACCTGAGCCTGCTGTGCAATATCGATGGATTCGGATGACATGACGCAATGATAACCAAAAACCACCGACACGGGGATTGGATATACTGTCGCCATGGGACGCTACCGACCACCACAACCCAAATCTTCGCTGTACATCACGCGTGCCGGCTACGAGTGCCTGCAGCAGGAACTTGCCGACATCTGGAAACGCCGCGCCGAGGTCACCAAAGCCCTGTCCGCCGCTGCCGCCGAGGGCGACCGCTCCGAAAACGCGGAGTACATTTACCGAAAAAAAGAGCTCCGTGAAATCGACCGGCGCATCCGCTACCTGCAAAAACGCCTGCCGGACCTGAAAGTGGTTTCCGAGCCGCCAACTGACCGGGAACGCATCTTTTTCGGCGCCTGGGTGACGCTGGAAAATGATGACGGTGAAGAAGTCACCTACCGCATTGTCGGCCCGGATGAATTCGATCCGGCAAAAGGCTGGATCAGCATGGATTCACCCATGGCCCGGGCACTGATGAAAAAAACACGGGATGAGGAAGTGACATTACGGATCGGTGAACAGGAAACATGCTATGTGGTACTGGACATCAAATATGACCTGTAGTCTACCGCTCAGATACCCTGCAGTGTGAAGTAGAAGGTAGCGCCCTGCCCCACGTCTGCCTGCGCCCAGATACGCCCGCCATGCCGCTGAATAATACGTGCAACAATCGCCAGGCCAATACCCGTGCCTTCGTATTCCTCCGGGGAGTGCAGGCGCTGGAAAGCCATGAACAGCTTGTCGGCATAGCTCATATCAAAACCTGACCCGTTGTCGCGGATGAAATACACCGTTTCGCCATCATCCCTGCGGCTTGCGAAGGTGATCTCTGCCACCTCTTTACAACTCGTGTACTTCACTGCATTACCCAGCAGGTTCTCAAGTGCGACCCGGAGCAATTGCCTGTCGCCTGAAACATGGCTATCAACATTAATCTGTACATCGATCTTTCTGTCCGGGTGCTGCTCTTCCAGGTCATGCATAACTTCTTCTGCAAGTGCCTTCATATCAACCGCTTCCGGGCGTATATCGGTACGGCCAATGCGCGACAGACTCAGCAAATCATCAATCAGGGTCGCCATGCGCTGTGCGTTATAGCGTATACGTTGGAGTTGACTGATTCCTTTACCATCAAGAACGGCTGAATAATCCTCCAGTAACATTTGACTGAAACCGTCAATAGCCCGCAGCGGTGAGCGCAAATCGTGAGACACCGAGTAGCTGAACGACTCCAGCTCCTGGTTACTGGCTTTCAACTCCGCCGTGCGCTCATCCACCCGGACTTCCATATCGTCCCGACTCTGCTGAAGCTCCTGTAACAATTCACGGTAACCATTGGCCAGCACGCCCAGTTCATCGGTAGACAGGGGTATCAGCTCGGAAGGATCAAGACTGTCTACAGGGGCCTCACCTTCTATCATCCTGTTTAGCGGCGCCAGTGACTGGCCAAAACTGTGCACGAAAACCAGGCTGCCGGCGATAGCCAGCAGCTCAAGCACAAGCCAGACAAGAAAAGTCTCAAAAGTGAAAAACCCGGTACGCGTCCAGTAGTACTGGACCAGCATGGTATCGATTAACAAGGGCACCAGCGCACCGACCAGAAATATCTTTGTGCGGATTGAAACATGTGGGCGGGTGAGGTCGAGGTTCCCCAGAGCACGCCCGAACAGATCGAGCATCAGGAAGAAAATCGGCAACCCGACAATGATGGAGACAATCAGTGCAACGAGGTGCATGCGGAACCAGTCGACGGGTTCGGCGACATAGTCCGTATAAAGCTCGGCACTGATAATGACCGAACTTGGGGCCAGTGCCAGGTAGACCAGGAAGATAGACCAGAAATACAGCGGGAACCGCCGCATACTGGCCAGCGCCCGTTTCGCCGTATCTTCTCCGGGCGACACAAGCCATTCATTGACGGGCCGTATATAACGAGGGAAATACCAGGCAGCGAATACCACCCAGCCAAGGGCGTAAACCGACTCTATCGGCGAGAGCAGAACGTCCAGTGCCTGCTGCGGGGTAAGTATCTTGATAAATAGAATAAAACCAAAACCGATGATCGGTGGCAATAACCACGTTGCCAGTATCAGGCGCAGAAAGTTACGTCGAAAAGCTTCGGCTTTCATCATTGTCCGTAGTATGCCAGCTACTGCCGGAATATCTATACAATTTAACGGGTAATTCTGCTTTTACTTTTTCGCCCGGCCTTGCCGCGTTTTCCTTCCACTGGCGCATCAGGCAACCCGGTATGCCGGGTACGAAATGTCTTGCCCCTGACGACCTTCCCGCGTCGTCCTTCTTCTGCCTCACCGGTACCGCGTGGTTGCCAGGTGGGAATAAGGTGCTTCTTGCCATTACCAATCAAATCAGCACGCCCCATGCGTTTCAGCGCATCACGCAGCAGCGGCCAGTTGTTAGCATCGTGATAACGCAGGAACGCCTTGTGCAGGCGGCGCATGCGCAGACCCTTGGGGATCGGCACGGTTTCACTGTTGCGACGTACACGGCGCAG
>NZ_JBTTIO010000094.1:0-14192 GCF_058323355.1 Thiogranum sp. | reverse complement strand
TACCTTTATCACCAAGACCCCTCCGGCGGCCGTGTTGCTGAAGAAGGCTGCGGGTATTCCAAAAGGTTCCGGTCGTCCCAACACCGAGAAGGTGGGTACGGTGAACCGTGCGCAGCTGGAAGAGATTGCCAAAGTGAAAGAGCCGGACCTGACGGCGGCCGACATGGACGCCGCGGTGCGCACTATCGCCGGTACCGCGCGCAGCATGGGGCTGAATACCGAGGGGGTCGAATAATCATGGCCAAACTGAGCAAGCGTGCAAAACTGATCAACGAAAAAATCGAGCCGGGCAAGTTGTACCCGGTCGACGAGGCGCTGGCCCTGCTGGGCGAGTTACCGAAAGTGAAATTCAACGAGTCGGTCGATGTCAGTGTCAACCTCGGCGTCGACCCGCGCAAGTCCGACCAGGTGGTGCGCAGTTCCACGGTGTTGCCGAATGGCACGGGCAAGACGGTGCGTGTGGCGGTATTTACCCAGGGCGCCAATGCTGAAGCCGCAAAAGAAGCCGGGGCGGATATTGTCGGCATGGATGACCTTGCTGAAGAGGTGAAAAAGGGCAACATGAATTTTGATGTTGTTATCGCCAGCCCCGATGCCATGCGCGTCGTGGGTCAGCTGGGCCAGATCCTGGGTCCACGCGGCCTGATGCCCAACCCCAAGGTGGGTACCGTGACGCCTGACGTGGCGGCGGCGGTAAAGAATGCCAAGGCCGGCCAGGTGCGTTACCGCACAGACAAGGCGGGCATCATTCATTGTTCCATCGGCAAGGCGGACTTCGCCGTGGGCGACCTGAAGGAAAACCTGCAGGCCCTGCTGGCCGACCTGAACAAGCTGAAGCCCGCATCCGCCAAGGGTGTATATATGAAGAAGCTTACCGTTTCGACAACCATGGGTCCCGGCCTGCAGGTCGATCCCGCATCGCTGGAGCTGTAAGACTTTAACGAATTTGACGCTGCCCGGTCTGACCGGGAAGCCGTCAAAGACCGCAGGTGCCGAAAGGCTTAATCGTCAGGTGAAACTGGCAGCCGGCGCAGATGGCGTAACCCGAACAAGTCTTTATTCTTGTAGAGGTCGCCGCAACCGGTGTTCGTGCCTTACCGGGCCGGATACCGTTAACAGTAGGCCGGATGGTTTTGTCCGGCTTATGGAGGTAAACAGGTGGCACTAAGTCTTGAACAGAAAAAGGCTGTAGTTTCCGAAGTTGCTGTTATCGCCAAACAGGCGCATTCAGCCGTTGCTGCCGAGTACAGTGGTCTTACCGTCGAAGAAATGACCGACCTGCGCGTGAAGGCGCGTGAGGGGGGTGTCTATCTTCGAGTGGTCAAGAACACGCTGGCCAAACGTGCTGTTGAAGGTACGGATTTCGAGTGCATGAAGGACGGCCTGGTCGGGCCGCTGTTGCTGGCTTTCTCCCGGGAGGAACCCGGTGCGGCAGCGCGACTGGTG
Source organism: Thiogranum sp. (assembly GCF_058323355.1). Taxonomy (NCBI): domain Bacteria; kingdom Pseudomonadati; phylum Pseudomonadota; class Gammaproteobacteria; order Chromatiales; family Ectothiorhodospiraceae; genus Thiogranum; species Thiogranum sp. Next base: position 12,746 of record NZ_JBTTIO010000094.1, on the reverse strand, counting down.
AAAGACTTCGCGAAAGAGCACGACAAACTCGTACCCAGACTGGTGGCGTTCGGCGGTGAAATGCTCGCTGCATCGGATCTGGATCGTCTCGCCAGCATGCCGACCCGTGATCAGGCAATTGCCCTGTTGATGGCGGTCATGAAGGCGCCGGTCGAAAAGCTGACCCGTACCCTCAACGAGGTGCCGGGCAAGCTGGTTCGCACAGTGGCGGCAGTACGCGATCAGAAACAGTCAGCCTAAATCATTTTTTAAAATTGTTATTGCCTGATACAGGCAAATATTCAGGAGTTTGCAATTATGGCAGCGTCTCAGGAAGAAATTCTGGAAACTATTTCCAACATGAGTGTCATGGAGGTCGTTGATCTGATCTCCGCGATGGAAGAAAAATTCGGTGTGTCAGCTGCAGCGGCTGTAGCAGCTGCTCCGGCTGCCGGTGGTGACGCCGGTGCAGCCGCTGAAGAGAAGACCGAGTTCGACGTGGTGATGACCAGCTTTGGTTCCAACAAGGTTTCCGTCATCAAGGCCGTTCGCGGTATCACCGGCCTTGGTCTGAAAGAAGCCAAGGATCTGGTGGAGAGTGCACCTTCCCCGATCAAGGAAGGCGCTTCCAAGGACGAAGCCGAAGAGATCAAGAAGACGCTCGAAGAAGCCGGCGCCAGCGTCGAGGTCAAGTAAGTACCTCGATGCCCGCAGGGCTGAATCGACACTGCACGGTCGGCGTTGTGCTGGCCGGGTGATCGGGATGGCTGGTAGCGAGTTTTCGCTGCCGGCCTTTTCCCGCTTATACAGAGCGGGTTGTTGAAAGCTGCCGGATCAGGCAATTTTCAACAACTCGCTGGAAATACCGGGGCCTGATGGCAGGCTCCGCTCATTACGACCAAGAGGAACACCAATGGCTTATAGCTATACCGAAAAGAAACGCATCCGTAAGGATTTCGGCAAGCGGCAGAGCGTTCTTGACGTTCCCTACCTGCTGGCAACGCAGCTGAATTCGTACCGCGCTTTTCTGCAGGCAGATACGGATCCGGACAACCGGCTGGACAAGGGACTTCATGCAGCGTTTTCGTCGGTGTTCCCGATTACCAGTTATGCTGGCACGGCAGCGCTGGACTATGTGAAATATCGACTCGGCGAGCCGGTGTTCGACGTCAAGGAATGCCAGATGCGCGGCATGACCTACGCGGCGCCGCTGCGCGCACTGGTGCGCCTGATTATTTACGATAAGGAAGGCAGCAACCAGTCCATCAAGGACATCAAGGAGCAGGAAGTCTACATGGGCGAACTGCCCCTGATGACGGAAAACGGCACCTTTGTGATCAACGGCACCGAGCGCGTTATCGTTTCGCAATTGCATCGCTCGCCGGGTGTGTTCTTCGATCACGACAAGGGCAAGACCCATTCGTCCGGCAAGCTGCTGTTCTCGGCGCGCGTGATTCCCTACCGTGGTTCCTGGCTGGACTTCGAGTTTGATCACAAGGATGCGCTGTTTGTGCGTATCGATCGCCGCCGCAAGCTGCCGGCCACTGTGCTGTTACGTGCACTCGGTTATGAAACCGAGCAGATTCTCGATCTGTTCTTTGAAACCAATACCTTCCACCTCAAGGGCGACACGGTCGAACTCGATCTGGTGCCGGAGCGTCTGCGCGGCGAAACCGCAACTTTTGATATCAAGATCAAGGGTAAGGTGATTGTCGAGGAAGGTCGCCGTATCACGGCACGGCACATCCGTGAACTGGACAAGGCCGGCGTGAAAACGCTGGAGGTTCCAGTGGATTACCTGCTGGAGAAGACTCTGGCACATACCATTGTCAACAAGGAGACCGGTGAGGTTATTGCCAATGCCAACGATGAGATCACTGAAGAGTTGATCGAGGCGTTGAATGCTGCCGGCGTCAGGAAAATCGAAACGTTGTATACCAATGATCTCGATCGCGGTCCGTACATTTCAAATACCCTGCGTATCGACCCGACCACCAACGTGCTGGAAGCCCAGGTCGAAATTTATCGCATGATGCGTCCTGGCGAGCCGCCAACCAGGGAAGCCGCGCAGAACCTGTTCCATAATCTGTTCTTTACCTTCGAGCGCTATGACCTGTCGGTCGTCGGCCGCATGAAGTTCAATCGTCGTGTCGGTCGTGAGGGTGATACGGGTGCCGGTGTCCTGGTTGACTCGGTGTATTTCACCCGTCAGCTGGAAGCGGCGCTGAAACCCAAGAGTGATGACAAGGAGATTGCCCTGGTAGACCTGTCTCCCTGGCCGTGGTTGCAGCAGTTGCTCGGAAGCATTGAGTACAAGGGCGACACCATTACCTGGGGCAAGCTGAAAGAGGTGCTGGCCGAGCGTGGCTCGGACATCCTGGATGTGATGAAAACCCTGGTGGACATCTGTGACGGTAAAGGTGTCGTGGACGATATCGATCATCTGGGCAATCGGCGCATTCGCTGTGTCGGTGAGATGGCGGAAAATGTATTCCGTATCGGTCTGGTGCGTGTCGAGCGCGCCGTGCGCGAGCGTCTCAGCGTGGCAGAGTCTGAAAGTCTGATGCCGCAGGAGTTGATCAATGCCAAGCCGGTCGCAGCGGCTATCAAGGAGTTCTTTGGTTCCAGTCAGCTCTCACAATTTATGGACCAGAATAACCCGCTGTCGGAAGTGACCCATAAACGCCGTGTATCGGCGCTTGGCCCGGGTGGTCTGACGCGCGAGCGCGCCGGTTTCGAGGTGCGCGACGTGCATCCCACGCACTACGGTCGTGTCTGCCCGATTGAAACGCCGGAAGGTCCGAACATCGGCTTGATCAACTCGCTGGCCGTGTATTCGCGTACCAACGAGTACGGCTTCCTTGAAACGCCATACCGCAGGGTGATCGACGGTCGTGTGACAGACGATGTGGATTACCTGTCCGCGATCGAGGAAGGCGAGTTTGTTATCGCGCAGGCAAACGCCAACACCGATGCGAAGGGCAGGCTGATCGATGAGCTGGTGTCCTGTCGTCACAAGAACGAATTCACCCTGTCGACACCGGATCGTGTTAACTACATCGACGTTTCACCCAAGCAGATCGTTTCGGTGGCCGCCGCACTGATCCCGTTCCTGGAACACGATGACGCCAACCGCGCACTGATGGGTTCCAACATGCAACGCCAGGCGGTTCCAACCCTGCGCGCCGAGAAGCCGCTGGTGGGTACCGGCATCGAGCGTACTGTTGCCGTTGATTCCGGTGTAACGGTGGTTGCCCGCCGTGGTGGCGTGGTGGATTCGGTCGATGCAGGCCGTATCGTGGTACGTGTCAACGATGATGAAACGGAAGCCGGTGAGGCAGGTGTTGATATCTACAACCTGACCAAGTACACCCGTTCCAACCAGAACACCTGTATCAACCAGCGCCCGCTGGTGTCGCCAGGCCACGTGGTTGCACGTGGTGATGTGCTGGCCGATGGGCCGAGTACGGACCTGGGTGAACTGGCGCTGGGTCAGAACCTGCGCGTCGCGTTCATGCCCTGGAATGGCTACAACTTCGAGGATTCCATCCTCATTTCCGAGCGTGTGGTGCAGGAAGATCGTTTTACCACCATTCATATCGAAGAGCTGACCTGTGTGGCGCGCGACACCAAGCTGGGTCCGGAAGAAATATCCGGTGATATTCCCAACGTGGGCGAAGGCGCGCTGGGCAAGCTGGATGAGTCCGGCATCGTGTATATTGGTGCAGAGGTCAAACCGGGCGATATCCTCGTCGGCAAGGTGACGCCCAAGGGCGAAACCCAGTTGACACCGGAAGAAAAACTGCTGCGTGCCATCTTCGGCGAGAAGGCGTCCGATGTGAAGGACACTTCGCTGCGTGTTCCATCCGGCATGGATGGCACCGTGATCGACGTGCAGGTATTCACCCGCGATGGCGTCGACAAGGATGCGCGCGCCCTGCAGATCGAAGAGGAGCAGGTCGCCGGTGTCAAGAAGGATCTCAACGATCAGTTACGTATTATGGAGGGCGATGTCTTCCAGCGTGTCGAGAAACTGCTGGTGGGCAAGACGGCCGCCGGTGGTCCTTCCGGTCTGAAGTCCGGCGCGAAGATCACGGCCTCCTATCTTGAGGGTCTGGACAAGGACAAGTGGTTCGAGGTCAGGCTCAAGAACGAGGACGACAACGCCCAGCTGGAAGCCGCTTCGCAGCAGCTCACCAGTGTGCGTGATGAGTTCGATCGCCGTCTGGAGGAGAAGCGTAACAAGATCACCGCCGGTGATGATCTGGCGCCGGGTGTGCTGAAGATGGTCAAGGTTTACCTGGCCGTCAAGCGTCGCATCCAGCCAGGTGACAAGATGGCCGGTCGTCACGGTAACAAGGGTGTTATCTCCATGATCGTGCCGGTGGAAGACATGCCGTACGACGAGAACGGTACACCGGTGGATATCGTGCTCAACCCGCTTGGCGTGCCTTCGCGTATGAACGTTGGCCAGGTGCTGGAAACCCATCTGGGCTGGGCGGCATCCGGGCTTGGTGTGCGTATTGGTGAAATGCTGGATACGCAGGCGAAGATCCAGGATCTGCGCAACTACCTGAATGAGATCTATAACACCAGTGGCAAGAAGGAAGACCTCGATGCATTGAACGACGAGGAAATCATTGCGTTGGCCAACAACCTGCGCAAGGGTGTGCCGATGGCGACGCCGGTCTTTGATGGTGCCGCGGAAGAAGAGATCAAGCACATGCTTCGACTCGCTGGCTTACCCGAGAGCGGACAGACCACGCTCTATAACGGGCGTACCGGTGAAGCATTCGAGCGCCAGGTTACCGTGGGTTACATGTACATCCTGAAACTCAACCACCTGGTCGACGACAAGATGCATGCGCGTTCCACCGGCCCGTACAGCCTGGTCACCCAGCAGCCGCTGGGCGGCAAGGCACAGTTCGGCGGTCAGCGTTTCGGTGAGATGGAAGTGTGGGCGCTGGAAGCCTATGGCGCCGCCTATACCTTGCAGGAAATGCTGACGGTCAAGTCCGACGATGTGAACGGCCGCACCAAGATGTACAAGAATATCGTCGACGGCAACCATCAAATGGAAGCCGGTATGCCCGAGTCCTTCAACGTGCTGGTGAAGGAAATTCGATCGCTGGGTATCAGCCTGGAACTGGAACAGGACTGAGGGAGACAACATGAAAGATTTACTCAATCTGCTAAAGCCGCAAGGTCACAACGACGACTTTGATGCGATTCGCATCGGTCTGGCGTCCCCGGACCTGGTTCGTTCCTGGTCGTATGGCGAAGTCAAAAAGCCCGAGACCATCAACTACCGTACCTTCAAGCCGGAGCGTGACGGCCTGTTCTGCGCCAAGATCTTTGGCCCGGTCAAGGACTACGAATGCCTGTGCGGCAAGTACAAACGCCTCAAGCATCGCGGCGTAGTCTGCGAGAAGTGTGGCGTTGAAGTCACGCTGGCCAAGGTGCGTCGCGAACGCATGGGCCACATCGAACTGGCCAGCCCGGTCGCGCATATCTGGTTCCTGAAGTCGCTGCCGTCGCGTATCGGCCTGTTGCTGGACATGACATTGCGCGATATCGAGCGCGTGTTGTATTTCGAAGCCTTTGTGGTGATCGATGCCGGTATGACCACGCTGGAGCGTGGCCAGTTGCTGTCGGAAGAAGCCTACCTCGAAGCCATCGAGGAAAACGGCGACGAATTCGATGCACGTATGGGCGCTGAAGCCGTGTTCGAACTGCTGCGCGACCTGGACCTGCCGAAGGAAATTATCCAGTTGCGCGAAGACATGGGCGCCACCAAGAGCGAAACCAAGCTCAAGCGTCTGGGCAAGCGACTGAAACTGGTCGAGTCCTTCATGGAGTCCGGCAACAAGCCTGAATGGATGGTGATGACCGTGCTGCCTGTGCTGCCGCCGGAGTTGCGTCCGCTGGTGCCGCTGGACGGTGGTCGTTTCGCGACATCCGATCTCAACGATCTGTACCGCCGCGTCATCAACCGCAATAACCGCCTGAAGCGTCTGCTGGAGCTGAACGCGCCCGATATCATTGTGCGTAACGAAAAGCGCATGCTGCAGGAGTCGGTCGATGCATTGCTCGACAACGGTCGTCGCGGTCGCGCCATCACCGGTACCAACAAGCGTCCACTGAAGTCACTGGCCGACATGATCAAGGGTAAGCAGGGCCGCTTCCGCCAGAACCTGCTCGGCAAGCGTGTCGATTACTCCGGCCGTTCTGTTATCGTCGTGGGTCCGACGCTGCGTCTGCACCAGTGTGGCCTGCCCAAGCGCATGGCGCTGGAACTGTTCAAGCCGTTCATCTTCAGCAAGCTGCAGCTGCGTGGCCTGGCGACCACCATCAAGGCGGCCAAGAAACTGGTCGAGCGCGAAGGTCCGGAAGTGTGGGATATCCTTGAAGAGGTGATCCGTGAACACCCGGTCATGCTCAACCGTGCGCCCACTCTTCACCGTCTCGGTATCCAGGCGTTTGAACCGACGCTGATCGAGGGCAAGGCCATCCAGCTGCACCCGCTGGTGTGTGCCGCGTTCAACGCCGACTTCGACGGTGACCAGATGGCTGTGCACGTGCCGCTGTCGCTGGAAGCCCAGCTGGAAGCGCGCACCCTGATGATGTCGACCAACAACATCCTCTCCCCGGCCAGTGGCGAACCGATTATCGTGCCGTCGCAGGACGTAGTGCTGGGTCTGTATTACATGACCCGTACGCGTGTGAATGCAAAAGGCGAAGGCATGATGTTCGCCGATGTGTCAGAAGTGCATCGCGCCTATCAAGGTGGTTTCGCCGATCTGCACGCCAGTGTGAAGGTGCGGCTGAAAGACAGCAATATCACCGAAGAGGGTGAGCTTGAGCACCGTTGTCGGGTGATGGAAACAACCGTTGGTCGCGCCCTGTTGTCTGAAATTCTGCCGGAAGGTATTCCTTTCGAAGCCGTTGATCGCAACATGACCAAGAAAGCGATTTCCAATGTCATCAACCTGTGTTATCGCAACGTGGGCCTGAAGGCGACCGTCATATTTGCTGATCAGCTGATGTATACCGGGTTTGCCTATGCAACGCGTGCAGCCGTGTCGTTCGGTATCAACGATATGGTGATACCGGAAGAGAAGACGGCGATCCTTGCCGAGGCGGAGAAAGAGGTCAAGGAAATCGAGAACCAGTACACCTCGGGTCTGGTGACCAACGGCGAACGCTATAACAAGGTAGTTGATATCTGGTCACGCACCAATGACCAGGTAGCCAAGGCCATGATGGACAAGCTTGGCAAGGAATTGGTGGTAAATGCCAGGGGTGAGAAGGTCAAGCAGGACTCCTTCAACTCGGTGTACATGATGGCCGACTCCGGCGCGCGTGGTTCCGCCGCGCAGATTCGCCAGCTGGCCGGCATGCGTGGCCTGATGGCCAAGCCGGACGGTTCGATTATCGAAACACCGATCACTGCGAACTTCCGCGAAGGCCTGGACGTGTTGCAGTACTTCATCTCCACTCACGGTGCGCGTAAGGGTCTTGCCGATACGGCATTGAAGACTGCCAACTCCGGTTACCTGACCCGTCGCCTGGTCGACGTGGCGCAGGACCTGGTGGTGACCGAGGTCGATTGTGGTACTGATGAAGGCATGCTGATGTCGCCGCTGGTTGAAGGTGGCGACGTGGTTGAATCACTCAGCGAACGCGTGCTGGGTCGTGTGACAGCATCCGACACCTACGCGCCGGGCACGGACGAAGTCATCGTGCCTGTTGGTACACTGATCGATGAGAAGTGGGTCGAGAGGATCGAGGAGGCCAGTATCGACGAGATCAAGGTACGTTCGCCGATTTCCTGCGCCACCCGTTACGGCATCTGTTCCAAGTGCTACGGTCGTGACCTGGCGCGTGGACACCAGGTCAATATCGGTGAAGCCATCGGTGTTATCGCGGCCCAGTCGATAGGTGAGCCGGGTACACAGCTTACCATGCGTACCTTCCATATCGGTGGTGCGGCAAGTCGTGCTGCAACGGTCAACAGTGTTGAAGTCAAGAACAGCGGATCACTGAAGTTGCACAACATCAAGACGGTATCCGACAAGAACGGCAACCTGGTCGCGGTGTCACGTTCCGGTGAAATCGGTGTGGTCGACGAGCACGGTCGTGAGCGTGAACGTTACAAGGTGCCGTATGGCGCAGTGATTTCCGCCAACGAAGGCCAGAAGGTGGAAGGCGGACAGGTTATCGCCAACTGGGATCCGCATACCCATCCGATCGTGGTCGAAGTGGCAGGGCGTGTGCGCTTCATCGATTTTGTCGATGGTGTGTCGGTGCAGAAACACACGGATGAAATTACCGGTTTGAGCAGCCTGATCGTGACCGATCCCAAGCAGCGTGGCAGCGCGGGCAAGGATCTGCGTCCGATGGTGCAGCTGATCGATGATGAAGGCAACGAACTGAAAATCCCGGGAACCGAATTTTCGGCCCATTACTTCCTGCCGGCTGGCGCGATCGTCGCGCTGGAAGATGGCGCGGAAGTACAGGTGGGCGACGTGGTGGCGCGCATTCCCCAGGAATCCTCCAAGACCCGTGATATCACCGGTGGTTTGCCACGTGTTGCAGACCTTTTCGAGGCCCGTAAGCCGAAAGATCCGGCGATTCTTGCCGAGACTTCCGGTACCGTGGGCTTTGGCAAGGAAACCAAGGGTAAACAAAGGCTTGTGATTGCCGAGCCGGGTGGTGAAACCTACGAAGAGCTGATTCCCAAGTGGCGTCATATTTCGGTGTTCGAGGGTGAACAGGTCACCAAGGGTGAAATGCTGGCCGACGGCGAGCCGAATCCACACGATATCCTGCGCCTGCTGGGCACCACTGTGATGGCCGAGTATCTGGTCAAGGAAATCCAGGACGTGTACCGCCTGCAGGGGGTGGGGATAAACGACAAGCATATCGAGGTCATTATTCGCCAGATGCTGCGCAAGGTCGAAATCTCCGAGCCGGGTGATTCGAAATTCCTGCGTGGCGAGCAGGCCGACAAGGCCCGCGTGCTGGACGAGATCGAGCGCCTGGAAGCGGAAGGCAAGCAGCCGCCGAAGTGGATACCCATGTTACTGGGTATTACCAAGGCATCGCTGGCAACCGAGTCGTTCGTGTCTGCGGCGTCCTTCCAGGAGACCACCCGTGTGCTGACCGAAGCGTCGGTTCGCGGGCTGCGTGACGAGCTGCGCGGGCTCAAGGAAAATGTCATTGTGGGTCGTCTGATTCCGGCTGGCACCGGCCTGGCGCACCACCTCGAGCGGCGTCGCCAGCGTCAGGGCATCACCGTCGAGGATGTGATGGAAGCCAGGCCAGCCAGCGAGCCGGCGGCAGATGACGAGGCCTCCCAGGTGACGGAAGGTTGACGATTTGATCGTCTGTTGATCCGGGTTGCGACGCAAAGCCCGGGTCAGCCGAATTTCTGCTTGACAGTGTCGGGCGGAATACCTAAAATGCGCCTCCTTCGACAGGCCGGGTCCGCCCGGCCTGTCGTTTATTTTCAGGACTTTACGAAATTATTCAGCACCCCGTGTGATTGAGGGTGGAGTACACATTAATGGCCACGATTAACCAGCTGGTGCGCAAACCACGCACCCGTAAACAGGTGAAAAGCAACGTACCGGCGCTGGAGGCATGTCCCCAGAAGCGCGGCGTTTGCACACGCGTGTATACCACGACCCCGAAGAAGCCGAACTCGGCACTGCGAAAGGTCGCCCGTGTGCGCCTGACCAACGGTTATGAAGTAACGACCTATATTGGTGGTGAAGGGCATAACCTTCAGGAACACTCGGTGGTCCTGATTCGCGGCGGTCGTGTCAAGGATCTGCCGGGTGTGCGTTACCACACGGTGCGCGGCAGCCTGGATACCCAGGGTGTTGAAAGCCGACGCCAGGGTCGTTCCAAGTACGGCGCCAAGCGACCGAAGTCGTAACGGCCTAACCGAGTTAACAGGATTTAGAGACGTAAACCATGTCGAGAAGAAGAGCAGCTGAGCGCCGGGAGATTCTCCCCGATCCGAAGTTTGGCAACCTGATGCTGGCCAGATTTATCAATATGGTCATGAAATCGGGCAAGAAGTCAGTCGCCGAGCGCATTATCTATGGTGCGCTGGACCAGATTCAGTCGCGTGGTGACGCTGACCCGATCGAACTGCTCGACAAGGCGCTGGATAACATTCGTCCGTCGGTCGAGGTAAAGTCCCGCCGCGTTGGTGGTGCGACTTACCAGGTTCCGGTTGAAGTGCGCCCTGCGCGTCGTACCACACTGGCTATGCGCTGGGTGATCGATGCTGCGCGCAAGCGTGGTGAAAAATCCATGGCGTTGCGCCTGGCGGGTGAGCTGATGGATGCCTCGGAAAGCCGTGGCTCTGCTGTGAAGAAAAAGGAAGACACGCATCGTATGGCGGAGGCGAACAAGGCCTTCGCACACTATCGCTGGTAACGGCGAAGCAAAACAGGGTAGACGGCAGTGGCGCGCAAGACTCCAATCAGTCGTTATCGCAACATTGGCATCATGGCGCATATTGATGCCGGTAAAACGACGACGACCGAGCGCGTGCTCTACTACACGGGTATCTCGCACAAGATTGGCGAGGTGCACGATGGCGCTGCCACCATGGACTGGATGGAGCAGGAGCAGGAGCGTGGGATTACCATCACGTCCGCTGCAACGACCTGCTTCTGGCAGGGCATGGACAAGCAGTACGAACAGCACCGTATCAACATCATTGATACGCCCGGGCACGTGGACTTCACGATCGAGGTCGAGCGTTCCCTGAGAGTGCTGGATGGTGCGGTGGCGGTATTCTGCGCTGTCGGTGGTGTTGAGCCGCAGTCCGAGACGGTCTGGCGGCAGGCCAGCCGCTACGGTGTGCCACGCATGGCGTTCGTCAACAAGATGGACCGCGCCGGCGCCGATTTTTTGCGTGTGGTCGAGCAGATCCGCGAGCGCCTGGGGGCTAACCCGGTGCCGCTGCAGATCGCCATCGGCGCAGAAGAAAAATTTGAAGGTGTGGTCGATCTGGTCCGCATGCAGGCCATTTACTGGAATGAGGCCGACATGGGGGTTACCTACGAGGCGCGGGAGATTCCCGACGACCTCAAGGCGCTCTGCAATGAGTGGCGTGAGCACCTGGTCGAGGCAGCGGCCGAGGCCAATGAAACATTGATGGAGAAGTACCTGGAAAACGGGGAACTCGATGAAGACGAGATCCGTGCGGGTATTCGCCAGCGGGCGCTGGCCAACGAGGTGGTTCCTGCGCTGTGCGGATCCGCGTTCAAGAACAAGGGCGTTCAGGCGATGCTGGATGCCATCATCGAGTACATGCCGTCGCCAGTCGACGTGCCGCCGATTACCGGTCACCTCGATGACAAGGACGAGACAGAGGCTGTACGTGAAGCTTCGGATGACGCGCCGTTTGCGGCGCTCGCCTTCAAGATTGCAACGGATCCCTTTGTCGGGACCCTGACGTTTTTCCGGGTGTATTCCGGTGTGCTGAAATCAGGTGACACCGTTTATAACCCGGTCAAGCGCAAGAAGGAACGCGTTGGTCGTATCGTGCAGATGCACTCCAACCATCGCGAAGAGATCAAGGAAGTGTATGCCGGAGATATCGCCGCGGCGGTGGGTCTGAAGGATGTCACAACGGGCGATACCCTGTGTGATGTCGACAACGTGATTACGCTGGAGCGTATGGATTTCCCGGAACCGGTTATCTCGGTTGCGGTTGAGCCGCGCACCAAGGTGGATCAGGAAAAGATGGGTATCGCGCTGAGCAAGCTCGCGCAGGAAGACCCCTCGTTCCGGGTTCGCACGGACGAAGAGTCCGGCCAGACCATTATTTCCGGCATGGGCGAGCTGCACCTCGACATTATTGTCGATCGCATGAAGCGTGAGTTTGGTGTAGAGGCGAACATCGGTGCGCCGCAGGGTGCCTACCGCGAAACCATCCGCAAGGTGGTTAAGAAGGCGGAAGGCAAGTTTGTCCGCCAGTCCGGTGGTCGTGGCCAGTACGGCCATGTGGTGCTCAAGCTTGAGCCCTTGCCCGCGGGCGAAGGTTACGAGTTTGTCGACGCCATTGTTGGCGGCGTGGTTCCTCGTGAATACATCGGCGCCGTTGACAAGGGTGTGCAGGAAGCGATGGAAAGCGGTGTGATTGCCGGTTATCCGATGGTGGATATCAAGGTCACGCTGTATGACGGTTCGTACCACGATGTTGATTCGTCCGAGATGGCGTTCAGGATCGCGGGTTCGATGGGTTTCAGGGAGGGGGCGCTGGCTGGCGACCCGGTACTGCTGGAACCGGTCATGAAGGTTGAGGTCGTTACCCCGGAAGAAAACATGGGTGACGTCATGGGCGATCTGAATCGCCGGCGCGGCCAGGTGCAGGGTATGGATGACAGTCCTGCCGGCAAGATCATACGCGCCGAGGTTCCGTTGGCGGAAATGTTCGGTTATGCCACCGATCTGCGTTCCGCCACCCAGGGTCGCGCAACGTATTCGATGGAGTTCGTGCATTATGCTGAAGCACCAAACAGCATCGCGGAATCCGTCAAGAAGGCATCTTGATATTTTAGTAGTCAGGCACTAACAAAACCGGAAGAGGGTAGCAGTCGTGTCCAAGGAAAAATTTGAACGTACGAAGCCGCATGTGAATGTGGGAACGATTGGTCACGTTGACCATGGCAAGACCACGCTGACCGCAGCGCTGACGAAAGTCGCGGCGGAGAAGCAGGGCGGCGAATTCAAGGCTTACG
>NZ_JBTTIO010000093.1:0-6351 GCF_058323355.1 Thiogranum sp. | reverse complement strand
AATCGTCGTACTCCCATAGTTCATGGAGCTCCAAGGGTGAGTCGCCCACATCCGAATTACATAGTGAACACTTGTTGCTATAAGCGCCGTATTTGTAGCGTAGCTCACGCCACGTTTCATCTGAAACCACTTTTCTTACGTTTTGCCCCCAGCATGTACGTGGAACAAGCTCTAGGTTTAATCTTAGTTTCATCGTCTGCTCCATGTTGCGTTACTTAACTATAAGTGGACGGAATTGGCATATCTGTAAACATTTTCTACGGATACCTTTATGGTTTGTTCATGTGCCAATAATATTTCCATTTCTGGTAACTATAAATCACAGAATTCGTCAAGTATACGCCGTTCCAGCCCAAGGTCATGCGCTGCCATGTAGGACAGGACCCAGACTTTCTTTTTGGGATTCCAGTACCCACCAGCATCCTTGATCAGGGATCTGAGTTCCGTCTCGTTATAACCCACCCTTACTGAAACCGGTTTGTCTGGTCTGACCAGGGTGCCGGGGACCCAGTCTTTTTCTTCAACGATAAGCTCAATGGTTTTGTAACTCTTTCTTTTCAGGCGATCATATCGATAACGGACACAGACCAGTTGATCACCGTATTGTTTGAGTAACAATTTTGTTCCGTTTTCTCCGGGCCTGAATGTTGCCTTCACTTCCATGTGAATGCCTCCTGTGTGTATTCTATTTTCTGAACCGCCTCGCCAGGCGCCTGAAGAATCCGCCGTTACCTTCTGAATCATCGAGAAGGCGACCGGTGAAGTCTTCTTCGTCATGCTCGTGGTCTTCCCGCAACAGTTCACGACGCAGGGTGTCTTCATCAATTGTAGCACCAAGGTGTCTGGCGATTATGCGCATGTCGATCTCTGCATTTTCCATACAGGAGGTACCACCGGGTGAAGGGGTCATGTTGAAAATGGCGCCGTTGTCAGGGTTGATTTTCGCCTCTCCCATCAGCAACACACCTTTTGTTTTGTCGATGAGCTGCGGCCGGATGCCGCCGACCTTGCGCGCAAAGGTAAGGTCACGCCAGCGCAATGCCGGGATGATTTTTCGCACGTCGCGCAGGAACAGGAATTTACGGATTACCGGCACTTCAAACAAAATGTTCTTGAGCATGTAGTTGCGGATGTCCGCTACGCGGAACAGTTCCCACAGGACTTTCGCCACACGCCGGTCAAAGCGGAACACGCGCAGGAAATCCGGCATGGTGCGGTAGTTATAGCGTTCCAGTATTGGCAGGATCAGCGCTGTGGGGCCGAAGCGGGTCTTGCCCGGCACCAGTACGTCCGGGTCGCCGTGGATGGCGGCGAACGGCAGTTTGTCGTTCTGCACGGTGTAGACCTTGCCGTTCAGGTTCTGCGGGGTGAAGTAATAGCTGCCCGCCACCGGCAGGCAGGAATAGTGCAGGCCATAACCGAGATCCTGCGCCAGTTTCAGGCTGTGGCCGCCGGCACACACGACCAGCGCGCGGGTCTGGTAACAGGTGCCGTCGGTCTCGACCAGGAAGCGGTTGTCCTCGACCTTGATGTGGTGAACGGTCTCGTTGTAGTGAACATCGATGTTCTTGCCTTCGACAGCCTGCGCCTGGCGCACAAAAGAGCGTGACAGGGCTTCAAAGTTGACGGCGGTATACTCATCCGTGGAACCCAGTGCAATAATCTCTTCCTCGCGCATGCGTCCGTTGGCGAGTGTTACCACAGCCGGTTCGATGCGGGCGATGTCTTTCTTTTCCAGCAGCTTGAGGTTGGGATAGTGTGGAGCGAAGATTTCAAAGCGTTCGCGCAGCAGCTGACATTCCTTCGCTCCGATACCGAGCACCATTTTCGGGTAGGCAAAGATCAGGTGGTCCTTGTCAGGCTGGCTGAGGCAGTAGTTGGCAAGCATGCGCGCCGCGCGTTGTACCTTGAGTGCCTTTTCCAGGGTGTAGTTGGTTTCGATGTCGCCGCAGTGCAGGGTCTGGCTGTTGTTACTGGACAGGGAGTTGACACGCGCCGGTGCGGCGTATTTCTCGATCACGCCGATATGCTTTATGTCCGTGTACCTGGCGGTTTCATAAAGCAGCGCGGTGCCGGACACGCCGGCGCCGATAATCAGCAGGTCGTACTGGTGTGAACCCATGGCAATGCGTTTCCCTGTTCCATTGCGCGTTCTAGCGGCCGCGCGCGGGGTTTATAAATGCATCAGTTTCAGCACCGGCTCGTTCTTGACCGGGTCATCGTTGAAACCGGACACCAGCAACACGTCGTGTCCGCTTTCGCCCAGCCGGCACTGTTTGGCGATATGGGTACAGATGGTGCGCCAGTTACGGCTGCGCGCCCTGGGTTGGTACACAGGCACTATGCCCCAGTGCAACGCCATCTGCCGGCAGATGCGGATATCGGAACAGACGCCAACGGAAGGCGGCAGCGGCCGATGTGCGGCCATGATGCGTGCGGTGGTGCCGGTGTCGGTGGGTACGATGATCGCTTCCACTTCCAGGTCGTGGGTAAGCTGCACGGCGGCGTGCGCCATGGATTCACGCACGAAATGGGTTTTCTGGCGGCGGTCGGCGATGGATTCTGTGGCGAAGTGCCCTTCCTGCCACTGGTGGCGCTCGACCTCGCGCAGGATACGGTCCATGGTCTGTACGGCCTTGAGCGGGTATTTGCCTGCAGCGGATTCGCCGGACAGCATGGCGGCATCGGCGCTGAGCATGGCCGCACCGGCCACGTCGGTAACTTCGGCGCGTGTCGGGCGCGAGTGGGTCATCATCGACTCCAGCATCTGGGTGGCGACAATGACAGGCGTTCCCCGCTGCCGCGCCTTCTGCACCAGTTCGCGCTGGATCAGCGGTACTTTCTCGGCCGGCAGCTCGATACCGAGGTCGCCGCGCGCAATCATGATGCCGTAGGATTCTTCCAGGATTTCATCGATGTTGTCGACACCGTCCGGGTGCTCGATCTTGCTGATGACGGGAATGTGACTGTCGAGCCGTTTCAGGTAGCGCGTCAGTTGTTGTACATCGCGTGCCTGGCGTACAAAACTGAGTGCCACAAAGTCCACATCGGCTTCCACGGCCAGCCGCACATCGGAGCGATCCTTGGCGGTCAGCGCGGTGGTGGAGAGCTTCGAGTTGGGCAGGTTCATACCCTTGTGGTTGGACAGCACACCACCTTCCACCACCTTGCAGATTACCTCCCTGCCCTTTACTTCCAGCACCCGCAGGGTCAGGTTGCCGTCGTCAAGCAGGATGCGCTCGCCGGGCTTGACGTCCTTGTGCAGGGACTTGTACTGCGAGGGAATCAGGCCCGGCCTGCCGGTGACAGGGCGCGTGGTGACGGTGACCGTACTGCCGTACTTGAGCAGGATGCTGCCATCCTCGAACTTGCCAACGCGGATTTTCGGGCCACACAGGTCCATGAGAATGGCAACGTGCCGGCCACTGGCCTTTGCGGCGCGGCGTACCCGCCTGGCAGTCTTGCGGTGGGTATCCTGGTCGCCGTGCGACATGTTGATACGGAACAGGTCGACACCGGCTTCGACCAGTTTGGCAATCATCTCCGGTGAATCGGACGCCGGTCCGAGGGTAGCGATAATCTTGGTTCTGCGCCATTGCAACGCGATCGCTTTTCGGTCAAAGGTCTTGCGGGGCATGCTTTCCGTCCATTGGGTTATAACTGGCGTAGTATGAACGTTGCGCGGGGTTTTGTCGCGCGCGAACTAATGCCTGTACCGCTTGCGCGCCGTGTGTTGTTTCGGTTTGCGGGACGTATGACGTGACGGTTTATCCGCAACCGGCGCCACGATCACCGGCACTTCCAGGCCAACAGCCTCGTAGAGCTTTTTCATTTCCCCGGCGAGCAACGGCCGCGCCTGCCCCTTGCGCAACTTGCGCTCCAGGATCACCGGCCCGTAACGCACCCGCGTCAGCCGGCTGACCTTGACGCCCTGCGATTCCCACAGGCGACGCACTTCGCGATTGCGCCCCTCCTTGAGAATCACGTGGAACCAGCGGTTGGCGCCGGTGCCGCCGGATTCTTCCACCGCGGCAAAACGTGCCACGCCGTCTTCCAGTTCCACGCCTTCGACCAGTCGTTCCAGCATGGGCATATCCACATCACCGAGCAGCCGCACGGCGTATTCGCGTTCGATTTCCTGTGAGGGATGCATGAGGCGGTGGGCCAGTTCACCATCGGTGGTAAACAGCAGCAGGCCGGAGGTATTGATATCCAGGCGACCGACGCTGATCCAGCGACCCTGGCGTGGCTTTGGCAGGTTATGGAATACTGTGGGGCGCCCTTCCGGGTCATCGCGACTGCACACTTCACCGAGGGGTTTGTGATAGACGATCACTTCCGGCGGGCTGGTGTTCTCCGGCTTGAGATGCAGGCGACGACCGTCCACGACGATACGCTGGTTGTCGCTGACCTTCTGACCCAGTTCGGCGGGCTTGCCATCGACTTCAACGCGACCTTCCCGAATCCAGTCTTCCATCTGGCGTCGCGAACCCAGGCCGGCTTTCGCCAGAACTTTTTGTAAGCGTTCTTCCATGGGCATATCCGCGGGGAGGCGGTTAGTGGATGGTACCCGGAGGATCCTGGGTATCGACAGCCACCTGCACGACGGTTGCCGTATCGTCATCGGCTGTCACTTCAACGGCTGATGAATCCGTCTCTTCCTCACTGGCAACGTCATCATTTTCAACCACTGCCAGCTCCGGCGCCCCTTCACCCGGCATGGCCAGTTCCAGCTCGGCATTGATGGAATCGAAATCGCGTAACTCCATCAGCGTGGGCAGATCATCCAGGCCCTTGAGGTTGAAATAATCGAGGAATTTTTTCGTAGTGCCGTACATGGCCGGCCGCCCCGGTACATCGCGGTGACCGACAACGCGCACCCACTCACGATCCTGCAGGGTCTTCATAATAGAACTGCTGACACTGACGCCGCGGATGTCTTCGATCTCGCCGCGGGTAATCGGCTGCCGGTAGGCGATCAGCGCCAGGGTCTCCAGCAGGGCGCGCGTGTAACGCTGCGGTTTCTCTTCCGTCAGGCGCGACACCCAGGGTTCCATGTCCTGCCCGACCTGGACACGGTAACCGCTGCCCACCTGCACCAGTTCGATACCGCGCTCGGCGTAATCTTCCTGAAGCGCGGCAATGGCCTCACGGATCTGCTCGCGCTCGGGTTTTTCACCGTCGCCGAACACGGCGAGGATGTTGTCCAGCGTCAGCGGCTTGCCGGATGCCAGCAGCACGGATTCCACTATATATTTGATGCGCGGTTCGCTATCGCTCATGTCTGTCTCGTTTCCGTGTTCAGGATTCACCGGACGCCGCCGGCAGTTCGTCTTGTTCCAGCACCGCCGGTGAACCCGCGGCCTTGATGTAAATGGGGGCGAAGGGTTCCGACTGCACCAGTTCCACGAGCGATTCCTTGATCAGCTCCAGTACCGCCAGCAGTGAAACAATCACGCCCATACGCCCTTCCCCGGCCGAGAACAACCCGGTGAACGGTGTAAAATCCTTTTCGCCAATGCGATCCAGCACGATCGACATGCGCTCGCGCACCGACAGCGCTTCCATCTGGATGTGGTGGCTGGTGAACATCTCGGCACGCGTCATGGCGTCGCGGGCGGCCATCAGCAGTTCCTGCAGGGACACTTCCGGTGGCTTTGCTGTCGTCTGCTTTTCCGGGCCGATGAGTTCCACCGGGTATACATCCCGGCCCACGCGCGGCAGGTGGTCGATATCTTCGGCGGCCTGCTTATAGCGTTCGTACTCCTGCAGACGACGCACCAGCTCGGCGCGCGGGTCGTCTTCTTCTTCGGTCTCGACCACGCGCGGCAGCAGCATGCGCGATTTGATCTCGGCCAGCATGGCGGCCATCACCAGGTACTCGGCGGCCAGTTCCAGGCGCAGATCCTGCATCAGGTCGATGTAGTCCATGTACTGACGGGTGATTTCGGCGATGGGGATATCGAGTACATCGAGGTTCTGCCGGCGGATCAGGTACAGCAGAAGATCCAGCGGACCCTCGAACGCTTCGAGGAAAACCTCCAGCGCATCCGGCGGGATGTAGAGGTCTTTGGGCAGTGTCGTGACCGCTTCACCCTGCACAAAGGCAAAGGGCATTTCAGCTTGTTCGGGGGTTGTTTTCTGTGGCGCCAGCGTGTCGGTCATTCAATAAGCCCTGATGGTATGAGTGCATTGTAAACACCCGCGGGCCGGTTGGAAACAACCGTCATTGCAAGCGCAGGTTTTGAATTGGGTGGGGGGGGGGGTTTTGGGTGGGTTGAAAAGAAAGGTAACAACCAAAAGAACAACCGAAGACTGGGGGGGGGGGGGGTATAAAAAAGATAAAAAAAC
>NZ_JBTTIO010000092.1:0-3757 GCF_058323355.1 Thiogranum sp. | reverse complement strand
TTACGCCGGCCTGAAAAGCATCGTTCAGTTGAACCTCGACGATTTTTGCCTCGATGATGACCTGCCGGTTTACGGAGCGCTGTAAACTGCTCAGGTATTGTTCGACATCCATCAGTTCGCGTGGCATGGCGCGTACCAGTACGGTACCGGACAGCGGGTCAGCGATAATCTTGCGACCCTCTTCTTCACCAATGAGGGTTTTCAAAGAGGCCTCAAGTGTTTTCCAGAAGTCCGAGTCAGTCTGCGTCGACACCTGTGCGCCTGAAAAGCTGCTCTGATTGCCGCGAGAGCCTGATCCCGGGTAGCCACCAAATCCCCCGCCAGCCGATCCCGCTGCTGCGCCGGTCGAGCCCGGCGCACCGGGTCTTCCTGCCAGATTGCTGGGCGGCGGGGCCTGTGTGACCTGTCCGGAACTGATGCGGGTACGAGAGCTGCCCTTGCGCTTCAGGTCCAGGTAATTGACCTTGAACACCTGGGAACGCATGCGCGCAGGAAAAACCTGGTAGACACCGTGACTGTGGCGGAATTCATAACCGTATACATCGCGTACTGTGGCCAGTACATCATCGGTAGTGACATTTTTCAGGTCGAGCGTCAGGGTGCCCGTCACGTCCGGGTGTATCACCATATTGTCACTGGTGCCTTCCACCAGACTCATGAAGAATTCGCGTGCCGGTACCTCATTGACAGAAACATCATAGGTCGGCACTCGCGGGTTCAGGACACCGAGCGTTGTACTTGCCGGGGGTAACAGAGCATTTTGTACGGCCGGTGGTGGTACAGCAGGCACAGCCGGTTGGGAAGATTTCGCTTCCTCCAGCGCATCACTGATCGAAGATATCGGCGGGCCAGACCGGGTGGGCATCTGCTGACAGGCCCCCAGTAACAGGTTGGCGGCCAGAACAAGTGTAAGCGGTATAAGGTGTTTCATAGTCACGGCCTTGTCTTCAGCGTGTGAGGTCGCAGGCGCAGTTTCAGTGTGCGCGAACCAGTTTCGAGTACAACCTGTGAATCGTGAATGCGTATAACGCGTGCGGAACCAATGCGGTCACCTTCCTGGACGCGTGTTCCATTGATAATCGCAATCCGTCGATCATCGGAGAAAAGGATTGACTGCAGCGCCCAGCCACCCATGTTGCCGCTGCCGAAGTACACAGCAGGATCAATGGGGCGTGTGGGGTCATTCAGTGCGGCGGCGTTGTCTGCCAGCACAAGTACAAGCATCAGACCGGTCAGATATCTAGCCATGGCCGGCCCCCAGGGTATAAAGCTGAAGACGCGTCGTGGCGTGTGGATATTCGACGCTCTGGAACTCGACTTTCTGCCAGAAAAACTTCCACGGCAACGCTTCGAGCGCCTTGAGGTAAGCCAGTACATCCAGATAACCGCCATCCAGTACCAGGTCAATCTGGTAACGCCCGATGCCGGTTGTGTCGTTGTTCTCGATCTCCAGGTCATCCAGTGTGCGTGAACTGGCATTGAGTGAAATCAGTTTGAGACCACGGTGTTTGGCCAGAACCTGTTCCAGTACTTCAGCAGCCTGTGCCGGTTCAACCAGTGCACCGAGCTGGCCGACGATTCTTTCGTCCAGGGCAGCGAGTTCCTGTTTCAGTTTGTCGCGTTGCTCGCGACGCGCCTGCAGCGGATCGACATCACCCCGGTACTGCAAAAGGCGAGCCTGCTGGCGTAGTGCGTTGAGCCGGGTTTCCTGATCGGTAATACGTTCCTGTGCCAGTTGCTGGGATTTGAGTACCGGCTGAAGCGCCAGCATATCGATGCTGAAGAACAGCGCGGCGATGGCTGCAGCCAGCAGCAGTACCCGCTCGCGCAGTTCAAGTGCATCAATCCGGTCGGCCAGGTGTTGCAATTGCAGGCGCAGTTTCAGTCCCATACCTGGTCCTCCCGGAAATTACGCAGCACAAAGCTGATTTGGGGCTGTTCTGCGTCGGGTCGCATCAGCTGTACAGTTTCGAACGGTGTTGCTGACAGGCCGGCTTGCCTGGATAGCTGTTGCAGGTAGACAGGAACCAGTCGCGCTTCCAGCGTTGCGCCACGGACCTCGACACGAGCGTGGTTGTCCACGCTTACCCCCTCAAGCCAGAGGCCGGGGATATATTGTTCGGCGAGGGTACGAAAGTGATGGTAAAAGCCGCTCTGGTTCTCGATCGCAAGCGCATCGAAACGCGCCAGCAGTTCGCTGCGTTCATCGATGCGGGTCTGGAGATTTTCAATTTCCTGGTCCAGGCCCTCGGTATCCGGCGTACGCTGCGCCTCTTCAAGTACGCTGATTTGTTGCTGAAGATGGTCATATTGCTGTTGCAGGTCGTCGGCGCTGGCCTGCATACTGGCCAGCGTCCAGTTTGCCTGGACGACCAGTAGCAGCAGAAGGAAGCCTGCGGCAGCGGTGATTTGCGCCAGGGTGATGGTGGAAAACACCTTTTGCTGTTTTCGGAAGACCGGTTGGAAAAGGTTAATCTGCTGGTGCATGCCGTTCAGCCCCTGCCGATTAAGGTGAAACGGCCGCCGGAAATCCAGCAGGTGTCAAAATTCAGGGTAGCGTACTGATTGGACTGGCGATTTTTTAGCGCTTTCTGTGCTCGCCAGAAACGGTGCAGTACCCGTCGGGGCTGCCTCCACAGGCATTGTTTAGCCTGCTTTTTCAGCATTACGCAGCGTGATGTGGCAGTAAGTTGTCTGCCCAGGTTTTTGATGTCGAATACTTTTTTACCCATAGCGGGATAAATTCAAGCAAAAAACAGGCCGGCCTGGTCAGATTTGCTGCCGGTGGGTAACAGAAGTGGCTGTGGATCCTGGCTGGAGGCGCCCCGGGCGTGTGCTGTTTCAGCCGTTGAGCTGCAGGCTGCCGACCAGTGCAGCGAGATCCGGCAGTTGCTGGCGCCGCAGGTAGTCCAGGATACCGGCGTTCAGGGTTTTGCATACCAGCGGGTCGTAAAACAGGGCCGTGCCAACACCAACGGTGGTGGCGCCGGCGATGAAAAACTCGATCGCATCCTCGACCGTGGTGATACCACCCTGGCCGATAATGGGGATCCCGTGTGCCTTGCACACCTGGTAGACCTGGTGCACCTTGAGCAGTGCAACCGGTTTGATGGCCGGCCCCGAAAGCCCGCCCTGGTTGTTACCAATGACCGGCTGGCGGGTTTCGATGTCAATGGCCATGCCCATCAGGGTGTTGATAACGGCAAACGCATCACTGCCTGCCTCGATGCAGCGGCGTGCATTGTCGGCAATATCGGTCTGGTTGGGCGACAGCTTGGTGATCAGCGGCTTGCCGGTGGCCTTGCGGCAGGCTTCCACCACCCGGGCAGACATATCCGGGTCATTGCCGAAGGCCACGCCACCCTCCTTCACGTTGGGACAGGAGATATTGATTTCGATGGCGTCGATCGGGGAATCGTCAAAGCGCCGGGTGACTTCGTGGTATTCCTCCACGCTGGAACCCGACACATTGGCGATAAAGCGCGTTTCCTCAAAATCCAGTTCAGGCAGGATGTTGCCTGTCACATGGTCTACCCCGGGGTTTTGCAGGCCGATGGCGTTGAGCATACCCGCCGGTGTTTCACAGACGCGGTGCGGTGCGTTGCCCGGCCGTGGTTCGAGTGTGGTGCCCTTCAGGCAGATGGCGCCGACATCGCGATTGGAAAATCCCCGAACCCGTGTATATTCCTCGCCAAAACCCACACAGCCGGACAGCAGCACCAGTGGTGAGTTGAGGGTCAGACCGCAGAAATCGACG
>NZ_JBTTIO010000091.1:0-4031 GCF_058323355.1 Thiogranum sp. | reverse complement strand
CGAGCGGATCGTCAACCAGACGATGTTGCACGGCGAACTCGGCATCCGGGATCGGGCCATCGTCGAGACGCTGTACTCCACCGGCATCCGCCGAAGCGAACTCATTAACCTCAAGCTCTACGACGTGGACACAAGAAACGGCACGCTGATGGTCCGCGAAGGCAAAGGCAAGAAAGACCGCATGGTGCCGCTCGGCGAACGCGCAGGCCTGTGGATCGACAAATACACCGATGAAGTCCGCCCCGGCCTAGTGGTCGAACCGGATGAAGGTACCTTGTTCCTGCACGAATACGGCGAAGCGTTCCGCAAGAATAGACTCACCGATCTGGTCAAGAAATACATCCAGGCAGCCGGCGTGAACAAACCGGGCGCATGCCATATCTTCCGCCACACCATGGCGACCTTGATGCTGGATAACGGTGCCGACATCCGTTTTATCCAGGCGATCCTGGGACACAGCAATCTATCGACGACCGAGATCTATACGCAGGTATCGATCCGGAAACTGAAAGCGGTTCATGCACTGACGCATCCGGCGAAACTGGAAAGGCTGACACAGCAGACGGCACCGGACGCCGCAGTGGACGCGGACACGATGTAGTCATCTGACCGCCCGTCACGTCGCTTGCAGGCAAGCAACGTCGCGCCAGCAAAAAGCGCTGTCACTCAAGTCTGCAGGCGGCAAGCGCCGCGCCAGGCTACGACAGAGGGGACGTGTAGCGCGGTGGCTCCGTTGGGCAACAGTGGAAAGAGTCAGTGTGTTACACGCTCGCGCGAGTAACACCGCCCCGGTTCTAACCGCCAACCACAGCAAGGCACACACCGCCTTACTGCGGTTGGCTATCACCCCGCAACCCCCTCAAGGGGGCTTAGGGGCGTGGCCAATGAACATAACGCGGCATTATGCAAAATGGCCGCACGGCAAACAGCGCCTTGTGAATGCGGCCACTTCGCATAACGCAGCGCTATGTTAAATGTCCCCGAAGGTGGCCCCTGCGCCTTCCACGGCCCTCTGCCTTCGGCTTCGTTGGCCGTTCCAGTTGCCGCCCCGCCGGGGCTCGAAAGAAAGTCGGTGGGCAAACAACGCCACTGAATCCTGATGCCCGCCCAACCGCCCTGGCGGGCGGCGCTGACGCGCCGCCGCCATGTGGGTGGCAGTAGATACCACGGTCCCTCGGTTCGCCCTGGAGTGTAGCACCGTGCTCGGCCCGTCAAGGCCAGGCCCTTCGGGTGCTGCGCAGCCTTGACAGACCTGCGCGCGATGCTGGGGAGAAAGGGCAAATCGAGGAAACTTCCAAAGGAGGAAATACCATGCAATGGGAAATCGAAAAGATCATCGAAGTGGCCATAGCACTTAATCAAACCGGCAACAGCGCCTGCAGTACCGGCGAGCGAATCGCCGCCGCGTTCGTCCTCAATCGGCTGGAGTATCTGCCGGATTACTACAGCGATACAGTCGAAGCCTGGGACCGGCTGGGTACGCAATGGCAAGATTACGTCCGGCTGATCAAGCGGGAATACATGGAAGTAATCGAAGGGGAGTAACCCCTTTACTCAGGGCCGGCTCCGCCGGCCCTGATGCCGCTGACGCGGCCGGCAGCTAAAGAGAGAAACCTGTCACAAATGCCACCGTCCTGCGCTTGCAAAATCACGGTGTTAAGCCGAAACTCGCGTCTAGGCAAAAAACGGGGAACCAGGGGGTGCGTCCGGGGAATCGAGTTGCTAAGTCGTTGAAGGCGCTAGGGAAATCGGAAAGTTAGCCGGTGAGTGTCGTAAGGCCGA
This sequence comes from Thiogranum sp., assembly GCF_058323355.1. Lineage (NCBI taxonomy): Bacteria > Pseudomonadati > Pseudomonadota > Gammaproteobacteria > Chromatiales > Ectothiorhodospiraceae > Thiogranum > Thiogranum sp. The sequence continues at coordinate 2,249 of NZ_JBTTIO010000091.1, read as the reverse complement.
GGACTTCAGAATGGGTTTCGCACGTATGACCCTGAGACTGGCCGCTACCTCACCAGTGACCCTGTAGGCCTGAATAGTGGCTTGAATACTTATGCGTATGTAAATGGCAATCCAATACTATTCTCCGACTTTTACGGTCTAGACAGATTGTGTGGGCCAGGAAGAATTACAGTTGGAATTAACCCAGACGGCACTATAGATTGCACGAACAATAACAAACCTAATCAAAACGCTTGTTTCGGAGTAGATTGCAAAGTGTTTTCTGGAGTGACTAACAGCCAATGTATACAGGACTGCATGAATGATCCGCGCGAGGATTTTCAAGCATGTAAAGCTGCTGGGTTAGCAAGCGGTTTTGGCGGGAAAACCTTGCAAAGCGCTATTATCGAGAATGCTTGCGATATAGCAACAAAGACATTCCACTGTACAAACAAGTGTCAAAAAGAACCTGAGGAGAAAAAACGATGCCCAATGAAAGAGTGATCGTATTTACTGCAGTGCTTTCATTGTTAACGGCCACCGCCTACGCAGAAGACATGTGGAAGCCAAATCCAGGCTTCTCTATTGAAGGCTCTTCATATATTGAAACACTAACCTTTATATCAGGATTTGCATACGCTATAAGTTACAGCGGGAATGAGCTATCTAGAAACGGATTGCCAAATTTTTACTGCCCCCCTGAAGGAACAAGCATAGATTCAAAGCTATTGATTGATATTGCCAACAATAAATTACAAGGTGATCAATCATCAGAAACTGTAACAAAAGCAATTATTCGCGGACTGTCGGAATACTACCCTTGCGAAAAATAATACAGGGTGAGTAGTAGGCTGCAACGAACCAAGCCCCAGAAAAATTCCTCTTTAGTTCAATTATTCCACCGAGCATATTTATGAAACCAGGCACCCTGTTTTTGATCCTCCTGACAAGCTCCTTCGCATTCGCTGCAGACCCACCGCAGCCGGAAGTGCCACCCAACACAATGAACAACGAAAGACTGGCCGGTCTTATCAATCGGCTGGATAACAAGGTTGAGGGAAAACCGGGCTTCTGGCAGTTTCGTATAGAAGTTCGTGAAGTAACAGTTATCACCGATGAAAAGGCAAACAGGATGCGGATTCTCGTGCCTGTTACCGCAGTTAAATCATTGAAAGAAGATGAATTGACACGCCTGATGCAATCAAACTTTGATTCGGCGCTGGATGCACGCTATGCCATCGCCAAAGGCATTGTCTGGAGCGCTTTTATTCATCCCCTGTCGAGCCTGACCGACCACGAATTCCTTTCCGGCCTCGGCCAGACGGTTAACCTGTCGATCACATTTCGAAAATCCTATAGTTCCGGTGCGTTGATCTTCCGGGGTGGTGACAGCACGGATTTACAACGCCGGGAGTTAATCGATCAGTTACTGGAACGTGGACTGTCTATCTGAACAATGCGCCTGATCATGTGATCAGAGGATGGTTTTAATGGAGCAGGCAATGAGGAATATCCGGCTGGCTGCACCAGCCTGGGCGCGATGGCTCTTTTACCCGCTTCTCGCGATCGGCCTGGGGTTTTCTCTCGGACCTGCCGCTCTCTATGCGGGGTCCACTAACGGGTTTGATTTGAGTGGTTCATTGGTGCCCGTTGAGGAGATCGAGCATGGCGGCCCAGCTCGCGACGGTATCCCTGCAATTGACCGACCACGCTTTATCAGCGCCGGTAACGCGAGTTTCCTTAACGATAGCGACCGTGTGCTGGGTATATACCGCAATGGTGTCAGCAAGGCTTATGCAGTCAAGATTCTGAACTTTCATGAAATCGTCAATGACAGGTTCGGCCAGGAGGCGGTCGTGATCAGTTATTGCCCGTTGTGTGGAACGGGCATGGCGTTTCTTGCCTCTGAAGACGGTTCGACGCGCAGCTTCGGAGTATCGGGATTGCTGTATAACAGTGACGTGCTGCTCTATGATCGGGAAACCGACTCGCTCTGGTCGCAAATTATGAAACAGGCCATTACGGGGCCATTGCGTGGCCGGCGTCTTCAGCAGATCGCCCTGTTACACACCAGCTGGAAGGACTGGCGGAACCGCTATCCAGACACGCTGGTGTTGTCCACGGATACCGGCAGCCGACGTAATTACGAACGCTCACCTTACGCGGGCTATCAGAACAGCAGAGAACTCTATTTCCCGGTCAAACGCATCGACCCGCGCTACCACCCGAAAGAACTGGTGATCGGCCTGAGCGTGAATGGCAGACACAAG
>NZ_JBTTIO010000090.1:0-6527 GCF_058323355.1 Thiogranum sp. | reverse complement strand
ACTGCGCTTTGAGCTACCATCCACCACAGCATCGGATTATTATCATCGAGCACATCTCTCTCATTCTCCTTGAGCCAACCGATAGCTGCGTTCAGCGATCGATTAATTTCAGTATGGGATAACGGATCGACCCGCCTGTTGTTGTCCCAGACCAGATATGCATAAAATGTCGCACCGAAAACAAACAGCACTAAAAAGGAATAGATCAGATTTCTTAGCATAGCCTGCCTTGTGGATTATTTTGTTCTAACCAACGTATAATTCGAAAAAACCGACACACCTAATGATGTTCAACCCCGGCATCTAAAGTGTCCAGGTACCCCTCCCGCAACAAATACAGATAAATATCCTGCGCCGCCTCCATGGGCGTCAGCCCCTCGGTATCCACGCGTAATTCCGGGTGCTCGGGAATCTCGTACGGATCACTGATGCCAGTAAACTCGGGTATTTCACCACGACGCGCCTTGGCGTACAGGCCTTTACGATCCCGCGCTTCGCAAGCTTCCAGCGAAGTTGCCACGTGGATTTCAATAAAATCTCCGTGCGGCTCGATCATCTCGCGCACTGAACGGCGCATCTGCGCGTAAGGCGCAATCGGCGCACAAATGGCGATACCGCGATTTTTGGTGATTTCGCTGGCCACGAAACCGATACGGTTGACGTTAAGGTAACGGTGTTCTTTTGAAAACCCCAGCTCGCTGGACAGGTTCAGGCGCACGATATCACCGTCCAGCAATGTGACCGGACGACCACCCGCTTCCAGCAGCTTGGCGTAAATGATTTTCGCCAATGTAGATTTTCCCGAGCCGGAAAGGCCGGTAAAGAACAGCGTGAAACCCTGTTTACTGCGCGGCGGGTAGGCTTTACGCAGCGTGCGCACGACTTCGGGAAAGCTGAACCAGGCCGGGATTTCCTCGCCCTGGCTCAGGTCTTTTTTCAGCTGTGCATCCGTATAGTCGATGGCTTCCAGGCCTTCGCGTTCGATCACCGAAGCCGGCAGGAAACGATCCTTCGCCGGGACGTAACGCATGGCCTCCACCGGCACTACCTCGATATCCAGCTCGGCGCTGAACGCCTTGATCAGTTCACGTGACTGTTCCGGCTGGTAGAACTGGTGCTCTTCACCATTGCTATTGGCCGGCGGGTAAGCGTGCTTCGGCCCGATGATCATGTGAGAGCAGCCATAGTTCTGGCTGACAATCGCGTGCCACAGGGCTTCACGCGGCCCGGCCATGCGCATCGCCAGCGGCAGCAGCGACAGCATGGCCAGGTTCTGCGGGTAATACTGTCGGATCGCCTGGTAGCAGTGCACGCGTGCGTAGTAGTGCAGGTCACCGGGCTTGGTCATGCCGACGGTAGGATGCAGCAGTATGTGCCCCTGAATGTCCTTGGCGGCCTGCAGGGTGATATCCCGCTGCAAGCGGTGCATGGGTTTCGACGTCTGGAAGGACACGACGCGACGCCAGCCTTTCTTTTTGAACAACGCCCGCAGTTCTTCCGGCGTATCCCAGAAACTCTCGAAATCGTGGTGTACCGGTGACTGGATACCCTCGATACGGCCACTGATGTAAACCGGTTTGACGACCTCGTGCAGGTAGCGCACGCCAGGATGCGCATCCGAGCTGGTGTTATACACTTTTTCCGCCTCGCGGGTTTTGTCCGGCTGCCAGATATCCTCAACGGTCAGCACCGCGGGCATAAAGCCCTCGCCATCACGCAAGGCGATTTTCGAGCCCTTTTGCAGCTTGCCGGCAAATGCCTCGTCGACGTCAAGTACAATGGGCACCGGCCAGACAGTGCCATCCGCCAACCGCACGTTATCAACGACCGAGTCGTAATCGGCCTGGTTCATGAACCCGTTCAATGGTGAAAACGCACCATTCATCAACAGTTCAAGATCACACACTTGTCGCTGAGTGAGAGTAAGTGACAGATATTGCTGAGATTCTGTTTTAAGTGCTTCAGCCTTGTCTGGATCGACCAGCAGATTGACCAGCTGACCGCCATGCGGTTTTACAAAAAACTCAGTCGTTGCCATTAGTTAGAAATCCACGATTCATTCAACACCATACTGCTGCCGGTAATAATTCCTGTATTCCCCGCTGCGCGCTCGCTCCACCCAGTCAGGGTTCTCCAGGTACCACTCGACCGTTTTGACAATACCATCTTCAAAGCGGTGTTCCGGCGCCCAGCCCAGACTCTGCATGAGTTTACCCGAATCAATGGCATAACGCCGGTCGTGACCGGGACGATCCTTCACATAGGTGATCAGCGTTTCCCGGGGGGTGTCGCCAGGGCGCAGTGTGTCCAGCGTGCGGCAGACACGTTTGACAATATCGATATTTGTCCATTCGTTGCAGCCGCCGATATTGTAGGTTTCACCGGGGACTCCCTGGCTCAGAACGGTATCGATGCCGCGGCAATGATCTTCTACATATAACCAGTCGCGGATATTTTTGCCATCACCGTAGACGGGCAGGGGTTTGCCTTCCAGCGCATTCATAATGACCAGCGGGATCAGTTTTTCGGGAAACTGGTAGGGACCGTAGTTATTCGAGCAGTTGGTGGTTAACACCGGCAGGCCGTAGGTATGAAACCAGGCACGTACCAAATGATCCGAAGCGGCCTTGGATGCCGAGTAGGGGCTGTTGGGCGCATAGGGCGTCTGTTCTGTAAACGGCGCATCGTCCTGACCCAGCGAACCGTACACTTCATCCGTGGACACGTGCAGAAACCGGCAGGCGTCGCGCTCACCCTGCCACGCGGAGCGGGCTGCTTCGAGCAGTGTATAGGTACCGTGTATATTGGTCTGCATGAACGCTTCGGGACCGGTAATGGAACGGTCGACATGTGATTCCGCGGCAAAATTGACCACCGTATCGACGGCCTCGTCCTCGAACAACTGCCTGACCAGGCCGGCATCGTCGATACTGCCGTGGACAAAACGATAGTTGGCGTTATCCTCCAGGCCAGCCAGGTTCTCCAGGTTACCGGCATAGGTCAGGGCATCCAGGTTTATAATGCGATCAGCGGCATGATGCTTTAGCCAGTAATGGATAAAGTTGGCACCGATAAAACCGCCCCCGCCTGTGACCAACAGCGTTTTCATATTGCGTTTTCCTTCAACATTCTGTGCAGGCTCTTGCGCCAGTGCGGAATGTCATACGCCAGATCATGGCGTATTTTTTCTTTGCTTAAAACAGAATAGGCCGGACGTTGTGCCGCACACGGCCACTCACTGCCGGGAATAGGATGCAGTTGCTCCGTGCGTACCGGATACCCGAGCGATGGCGCCACTGATAAAACCTCATAGGCCAGGTCGTACCACGAAGCCACACCTTCATTGGTAAAGTGGTAGATGCCAGCCGCGTCATTTTCTATCAGCGCCTGCATCGCCCCGACAATATCGCCGGTCCACGATGGTGTACCGATCTGGTCGTCCACGACTTTTAGCGCATCCCGTTCTGCCATCAGACGTAACATGGTTTTGACAAAGTTGTTGCCATGCACACCGTAAACCCAGGCTGTGCGCAGAATCAGCGCCTGTGGCAAAACAGCCAGCACCGCCCGCTCACCTTCCCACTTGGACTGCCCATAGACATTCAAGGCATCACCCTTGTCGCCCTCCCGGTAAGGTGTTGCCTGCCTGCCACCGAAAATGAAGTCCGTCGACACATGCAACAAGCGGCTGCGGCTCTGCTGTGCGCCCTGCGCAACGGCCCTGGCGGCGTCGCGGTTCACAGCGAAGGCCCGTTCCGTTTCATCTTCCGCACGATCCACCTGCGTATAAGCGGCGCAGTTGATGATCCAGTCGGCCTGGCAGGCCGCAATCGCGCCAGCCACGTCACCGGACCCGGTCAGATCCAGTTCCTCGCGGCCGATGCCAGTCACCTCGTACCCCTGCGCGGTAAACGCGAGCACCGCTTCCCGCCCCAGTTGACCTCTGGCGCCCGTCACCAGGATTTTCACGGCGCTTCCCGGTACAGCGGCAGGACATCTGTCATATTTTCCAGCAGTCCATTTGCCGCATCTTTTTCCGATATAACAACGTTACTGCCCGGCCAGTTGATACCGATAGCCGGATCATTCCACAGAATACCGTGTTCATCCTGCGGGCTGTAATAGGCCGTGCATTTGTAGAGAAAATCCGCCATATCACTCAAGACACAGAACCCGTGCGCAAAACCGGGCGGGATATAAAGCTGGTGCTGGTTATGCGCAGATAACTCGGCACCCACCCACTGGCCGAAGGTCGGCGAGCCACGGCGGATATCGACGGCCACATCGAATACACAGCCGGTAACCACCCGCACCAGCTTGCCCTGTGGTTGCCTTAACTGATAGTGAAGGCCACGCAGCACACTCTGCCTGGAGCGTGAATGGTTGTCCTGCACAAAGTCGACTGCCAGCCCTTGCCCGGCAAATTTCTGCTTATGCCAGGACTCCATGAAAAAGCCACGGCTGTCACCAAAGACATCCGGCTCGATCAACAGCACTTCGGGAATCCGTGTCGGTGTTATCTTCATGGAAACTTTTTGGCGTCCCCGAGCAGATCGAGCAGATAACGCCCGTAACCACTTTTTTCCAGCGGCCTGGCCAATGCCTCAAGTTCTTCGTCGGTAATATACCCCATGCGGTAGGCGATCTCTTCGATACAGGCAATTTTCAGGCCCTGACGCTGTTCCACGGTTTCGATAAAATTGGCGGCCTGCAGCAACGACGCATGGGTGCCTGTATCCAGCCACGCGGTACCCCGGCCCAGCCTCTCAACGTTCAGCTTGCCCTGCGCCAGGTAGTGCGCGTTAATATCGGTGATTTCCAGCTCACCCCGTTCAGAGGGGCTGAGCCCGGCCGCGATATCGACCACCTGCCTGTCATAAAAATACAGCCCGGTTACGGCATAGTGCGAACGCGGGCTTGAGGGCTTTTCTTCTATTGATACCGCCCGTCCTTCGCGGTCAAACTCCACCACACCGTAGCGTTCCGGATCACGTACCCGGTAGGCAAATACCGTGGCGCCGTCCTCGCGCTGAGCGGCACGCGCCAGGTTGGTTCCCAATCCATGTCCGTAAAAAATGTTGTCACCCAGTATCAGACAACAGGTGGACTGGCCAATGAATTCTCTGCCGATCATAAATGCCTGCGCCAGCCCCTCGGGTCGCGGTTGAACGGCATACTGAAGATCCACGCCGAACCAGCTGCCGTCACCCAGCAACAACTGGAAAGCTTTGTTGTCTTCCGGGGTGGTGATAATCAGAATTTCCCGAATTCCCGCCAACATCAGTGTCGACAGCGGGTAATAAATCATCGGTTTGTCGTACACTGGCATCAACTGTTTGCTGACAGCGTGTGTCAAGGGATGCAACCGGGTACCTGCGCCACCAGCGAGAATAATGCCTTTCATTCAGGGGATCTTGATAGCTAATATGAAGTTGCAGGGTATTGTAGATAAGTTGGGCTGACAAGTGAAAGCCAACGGTCGTTCAGCTACCTATACATCATGATCCGCCAGACCCGCTTGGCGCTCGCCAACCGAGGCCACATCGAGACCTGCTTCGCGCAGCGCTTTGATCGAAGCCAGCGGGAGGTTTTCATCAGCCAGCCATTTCAACCAAGCTTCCTCAAGGCCACGTAGTCTTCTTCGGCCAGACACGCCTGCGCAAAGGCGAATACTGCCTTCAGGTCTTCTATCGTGACTTGGGGGTAATTATCCAGTACTTGTTGTTCTGTCCAGCCCTCCGCGAAGAGAGACAGGATGAAATCCACTGACAGGCGCGTACCGTTGATAATCGGCTTGCCGGCGAGAACCGTCGGGGCGGACACAATCCGGGCTTTCCAGTTCATTGGGTACTCCTGCCTGGTTAACCGATCAGCGACATGCTCCCGGCCCGCATTTCAGCATACTGCACGGTAGCATATCGTTCTGATGAGTTGGAGGGAATGACCCTCATGGGCGGAACGGCACTCGCCCTGCAGATCGGCCACCGGTTCAGTTTAGACTTCGATTTCGCCACTTTCGAAGAAACATTGCCCACCCGGAAAATTGATGCATTGGTTTCCCGATTGAAGGCCGAGGGCCACAACATCAGCCTGATTACCGATTCAGCCATGATTAGCCAGCATAAGATCAATACAGGAAATGATCTTTTGAAAAAAGTACGTGACTACGTGATGAACGGAGTCAAAGTGACGTTCTTTACTCACGGTAAAACCCAAAAGCAGCGCGAATATTTTTTGGCCTCCTCGGAAAAATTCGTGGGCAAGGACCGACGCGGACAAGCGATCAAGCCTGTGATTTTGTATAAATTTCACGGCCTGTAAGGCCTGAAAAACAACGCTGACAACGGGATGTCAGTTTTGCCTCGAATGATCGAGGCGCTCTGAGCGATTGGTCATTTGCCGGATTGATGCTCTCGCAGAGGCGCAAAGCACGCAAAGGGACAGGCGGCTAATGACAGAAAACGAGATTGGAACGGGTATTGTCGATAGTGCGGTTCAGATTCACCGTGAAACGGGGCCGGGACTGC
>NZ_JBTTIO010000009.1:0-24449 GCF_058323355.1 Thiogranum sp. | reverse complement strand
AGATATGAACGCTAACGAAGACCAGTTGAATTTGGCAGGATTATTTCCGGATTTCGGAACACTTGGGGTATATCCAGAGACTGCTGAACAACTTAGTGCGCTGTTTGTTGCCGTCCTCATCGGTGTGGCTGTGTTGTTTATTTTTTTCCTTGGTGGCAGTGTTAAAAGCCTACTTACGAACCAGCTGGATTCGAAAGCTGCTGAAAAACGAGACTTCACAGTCTGTTGTTATGAATCGTCAAGAACTCCGAGATAAAGCCAGTAAGGTTAGACACAACGCAGGGCACTTATGGAAAGAGTTTGATGAAACGCTTATAGTGCCTGATGGATACCGCTTGTCCTGGTTATCTGGACAGTTACCAGGCATTTCGCGATGAATACATCACACCTATCTTGCGTGCAGCAGGTGATGAGATAGAGCATGTACGAGGCGTTGTTGGTCGACAGCTCCGTGAGCGTGTTGGTGCTCTTATGCTGCGGCGTGTAAAAGAAGACAATCTTGATGGTCTTCCTGATAAGAACATATTTGTCGGAATGGATAACCCGGACTGGACTTATCTCCCAGTGCTTCACTCTACGCTCAGCGAAGGACAACTTGAGTCATACGATTCGATTCTTTCGAATGCGGCAAGCTCTGAAAATAACGTTGCGCTTGCCGCGTTGCAACGGCTCAGGGATGTCTCATTACATCCAAGGCTGGTATTCGGTGGCTTGGACTCAACTGGCAATTCGAGTGACCTCGACGTCTTGATGCGAGAATCCGGCAAGTTTCAAAGCTTGTTGTCAGTTCTTGATGAGATTAAGGGGCGAAAAGAGAAGTGCATTATTTTTACGATAAACAAGAAGCTCCAATCGTTTCTTTCTTTGGCTTTGTCCAGAACGTATTCACTGCCACCGATTTCCATTATCAATGGAGACGCAAAGGCCGTAGCAAAACGAGCAAGCAGTCCGACCCGAAAAAGTATGATTAAAGCCTTCGAGGAGAAGGAAGGATTCAATATCATCATCATGTCACCAGTAGCGGCGGGTGTCGGTCTTACCGTCGTAGGTGCCAATAATGTGATTCATCTGGAGCGTCACTGGAATCCGGCGAAAGAAGCGCAAGCAACTGATCGTGTATACCGTATTGGACAAGAGCGGGACGTGAACGTGTTCATCCCCCTAATTCACCATCCAAACTTTCAATCCTTCGATGTCAATCTACACCAGCTTCTGACTAAGAAGAGCCTGCTGAAAGACGCAGTTGTAACGCCGGAGCAAGTCATACCTTTACCTGATGGCTTCAAGAAGGGCGGCTGGTCTCCCTCTCAGCGTATCTCGTTTGACGAGGTGGCCAGACTGAGCTGGCAGCAGTTTGAGGCATTGTGTGCTGAGCTGCTTCTAAGGGAATATCAATCAGAAAGCTGTTGGTTGACACACAGTGGTGGAGATTACGGTGCGGATGTAGTTCTTACCAAAGGGAGTGGCGCTACGCTGGTACAGTGCAAACATACCGGTAGCCGAACCTATGACGGATACCGAGCGGTTACTGAGGTTCATTCAGCGAAAGTTAAATATGAGGCAGAGCTTGACAAACAAGTTGATTGTTTGGTTTTCGCCACTAACGCTGTGCGACTGGGCACAAAGACCAGAAAAGCAGCCAAACAGTACTCAGTGCTCGTGCTGGATGGTAAGAGACTCTCGGAGCTTCTGGGTAAGCATCCCGTTACATACGCAGATGTTGTAGGCAGACTGGATAAGGAACGACTAGGTGTATGATAGTTCAATACGTGGGGAATGGCAGATACGGCGACCCTTGCACAATCAACGTATGAAATATAGCATCAAACGATGTCGTTATTCGTGCCTTCTGACGACGGGAGCGTCCCATGAGAACCACACTGAATATCGATGACGAATTGTTGGCAGAGGCCCAACGGGTGACCGGGGTGAGTGAGAAAGTCGCGCTGGTGCGTGAGGGATTGCGCGCCCTGATCGAACGCGAGAGCGCCCGCCGGCTGGCGAAGCTGGGTGGCAGCGAACCCCAACTGAAACCGATACCCCGCCGGCAGTCCGATCCGGCCGCATGATCCTGGTCGATACCTCGGTCTGGATCGATCATCTGCGGAGACGAGCGACTTATTGAACTACTCGACAGCAGCCAGATACTGGCGCACTCCTTTGTGATTGGTGAGCTGGCCTGCGGGAATCTGCGCAAGCGCAATGAGGTACTCAGGCTGCTCAATGATCTGTCCCAGGCACCGGTAGCCTCTCATGAAGAGGTGTTGCACTTCATCGAAAGTAACAAACTGATGGGGCACGGGGTCGGTTATATCGATACCCATCTTCTGGCATCGACCGCATTGGCCGATACGGCCTTGATCTGGACACGCGAAAAGCGGTTTCAGAAGATCGCCAGTCAGCTGAAGCTGTTATTTGACTGATCGACCCGGCGTTCATGAGGATTACAACTCACTGGATGCTGGATGTGCTGTGGCACGGGTAAATTCAATTGTGGGAGATATTTACTGCGCATGACGGGCCGATCATCCACTATTTTGTCGATGAGGCCGGCGATCCTGTGCTGTTTAACAGCAAGGGCAGGATTCTCGTCGGAGAGAATGGCTGCCCCTCATCTTACAGAAATTGGGTAATACGCTGTTTTTCAAACTAAATCTGTGGTATTTCGTTCCATTGCTGGTTGGGATTGGGCTAATCAATGGTGTGCAGAGGGTTGGTTTGATCCCTTCATTCAGGCGGGCCAAAACCTTTCAAACAGCCGAATAAAACCTTTCGTTTGGCCGAAACCAGGGTTACACTTGGCCGGTATGACCGAGCCTGTTTTACATCCACGATTCCTGCTGCCGCGGGTCAACGAGGCGCTGACCGATACCCCGGTGGTTTTGATCCACGGGCCGCGGCAGTGCGGCAAGACCACGCTGGCCCGGCAGGTGGGGGACGCGGCGGGCTTTACCTATCTGAGTTTTGATGACGACGTGCAGCGGGCTTCGGCGCAGGCGGATCCGGTGGGCTATGTGGCGGATCTGCCGGAGAAGGTGGTGCTGGACGAAGTGCAGCGGGTACCGGAGTTGTTTACTTCGCTGAAGGCCAGTGTCGATGCCCGGCGGCAACCGGGTCGGTTTATCCTGACGGGTTCGGCCAATGTGCTGCTGGTGCCCAAACTGGGCGATTCGCTGGCGGGGCGCATGGAGATATTACGGCTGCATCCGCTGTCCCAGGCCGAATTGGCGGGCGCCGAACCCCGGTTTCTGGCAAGCCTGTTCGGCAAGGGTTTCAAGGCGGGCAAGGCGGGCCGCCGCATGGCGCGGAAGCTGGCCGGGCTTGTGGTTGCTGGCGGTTATCCGGCGGCATTGGCGCGCGCCACCGAAGGCCGCCGCGCGGCCTGGTATCGTGATTATGTCGATACCCTGGTGCAGCGCGATGTGCGCGACCTGGCGCGTATCAGCGCGCTGGATGCCTTGCCACGGCTGCTGGCATTGGCTGCGGGTCAAACAGCAAGGCTGCTGAATGTCGCTGATCTGGCCGCGCCATTTCAGTTGAGTCGCCCCACCATCCGTGACTACATGACCCTGCTGGCGAGAATCTTTCTGCTCGATGAACTGCCGCCGTGGCACAGCAATCGTCTGCGCCGTCTCATCAAGAAACCCAGGTTGCATCTTGGCGATACCGGTCTGGCCTGTGCCTTGCTCGGGGTCAATGCAAAGACCTTGTGGGACGATCGCGCCCTGTATGGCCAGTTGCTGGAAACCTTTATCTATCAGGAATTGCGGCGGCAGGCGAGCTGGCAGGAAGAACCCGTAGGTTTTTACCACTTCCGTGACAAGGACGGCGATGAGGTGGATGTGGTGATGGAGTCCGGGGGCAAGCTCTCCGGTATCGAGGTCAAGGCTGCCGCTACGGTGGTAGCGGGTGATTTCAGAGGTTTGCGCAAACTGAAAAATGCGGCGGGCCGGCGTTTTGCGGTGGGTGTGCTGCTCTACGACGGGGATGCGATTACCCCCTTTGGCGAGAACCTGTACGCCGTACCTGTCTCCTGCTTGTGGCAGGCCGGTTGATGCCCTGTACCGAAGATACCCTGGTTTCAGCAAACCACGGCCGAGTACCTGGAAAAGCAAGTCGGTTGGGAGTCGGTATTCCGGCATGTCTACCGGGCCTGCCCGGAACTGCCATCCCCGTTCTATTCGTCTACGGTAACCTGACCGGCTGAGCCAGCATCATGGATGCCATGACCGGCAAGCACGGATGACCTGGCGTTCATGAGACTTACAGGGGAATATTCCCCCCACAACCGCAAAAGACACCAGGTAAACCATGCGGGACTTTTGCGGGATTCAGCTCTGAATCACCCCGCGTTGTCAGGCAAAATGGGCACCTTACAGGTAGCGTGCTGCATCCTGCAATGTAACCATCAAGGTCATGGGGTCGAGCGGAGATTCGATAAACCCGTTACGGGTGTAGAAGCGCTTTGTTTCTTCCGAGAGGGTATGCACAAGTAACGCCCGGATGCCTGCCTGTTTCGACACCGACAGGGTGCGCAACAGGGCATCTTTCAGCAGACCCCGCCCCAGGCCTGCCTGTTGACACCGTTGATCGACGGCGAGTCTTCCAAGCACCATGACGGGTATCGGCTTGGGCATATTACGGCGTACTTTCCCTGGCGCGTCGTGATGTTCGATGCTGCCACTCGCCAGCGTGTAATAACCGACGACCTGGTTATCCTGACAAATGACGAAGGTGCGGGATGCCCCGGAAACTTCATTCCTGAACGCACGGCGTTTAAGCCATTCATCCAGTACCGGGACACCGCATGAGAACGATTCAATGAGGTGAGCCTCGGTAATCGGCGCCGGCGCCGTTATTTTTCCCATGGTGCCTTGTCATGTAACAGTTGGCGGAGAGCGGGGTTGTCTTTGACCGGCGCGTTGATGAGTGACTCGAATGCCTGCCAGGCCGTGTCGTCCGCCAAAAAGAGCCGCTGGTCAAGCAGGACATTTTCGGCCTCACGGCAGGCGGCCTCCAGCATGAAGTCCGAGCGGTTCTTGTTGAGCATTGCAGCGGCCTTGTCGATCAGGTTGCGCTGAGTGGTGCGGGCGCGGATATTAATCGGCGCTGCACGATTTTGTGTTTGAGCCATCGGGATAGCCTCCTGTCGTATATATGATCGGTATACATTAGTGTATATCGATCATATATACAAATTCTGGAAGGAACAACCAGAATCGTGCTATCGGGACCGTGCTGCATTTGTCATGTAATCAAAAGCGTATGATTCTCGTGCAGGGCTGATTCGCTTGGCAGTAATTCGGGTGGTGCGAAAACCAGATCCTCTACCTGCGATGTTCGATATCCATGCGCCCGTGCAGTATTCTCAGGATATCGATACCGCCACCACCTACACGGTAAAAAAGAACGTGCTTTCCTTCCCGGGTCTTTAGGGCCAGTCACCCCGGCATATCTTGTCCAGGCTGTGTGTTTTGCATGGCATCTCGTGTGGAAAAATCCTCATACCAGGCAGCCAGCTCCGGGCGTTGATGCCGCCAACCCGGATCAGGCAGACGGAAATCCAGATAACCCAGGGATGCGCCCAGTGACAGTTGTGCCAGTGAGATGTGTCCGGGCAGTGTGCCGAGGTTGCCGTTCACAGTGTCCAGCGAACGGCGGATCTGGATTTCCCACTGCGCGATCCAGTCAGCGGATTGTTCCTGAGCCGGCCTGCGCCGCTCCATAACGATGTTATAGGCGGCATCGAGTATCCCGTCGCACAGCGCCTGCCAGCGCAGGACCGTCCAGCGCGCCATGCCGGACGCCGGCAACAGCCGCTCGGCGGTCAGGGTGTCGAGGTACTCACAGATCACCGGGCTGTCATACAGAGGTGTTCCATTATCCAGGACCAGTGTGGGCACCTTGCCCAGCGGGTTCTCTGCTTCAAGCTCAGACGCGTTGTCGAAAGGGTTGCAGGTTACACAGGTGACAGCCTGATTGAGTCCCTTTTCATGGATCACCAGTCTGACCTTGCGGGAGTAGGGTGAGGTTCCGGAGTAGAACAGTTTCATGACGGCTTCATTTGTTGTCGTCCAGCATAATTCGTGTCTCCCGCAAACTGTTGACCAGCTGACGGAAAGGCTTGTCGCCAATGCGCTTGCGCAGCGTCTGGAACAACGCGTCGCCGATTTTCTCCAGTTTTTTCTGCAAGCGTTTTCCCTCCCGGGTCGGGAACACGGTGGCAGAACGCCGGTCACTGCTGCTGGTATCCCGGCGCACCAGGTGGCGTGCAGCCAGTGCGTCGACAAAACGCGTCACCGTTGACGGGTCCAGGTGCAGTGCTTCAGCAAGCTGCTTATGGGAAAGCCCGGGCTCGTCAAGCACTAGGCGCAGGAGGTAGGCGTGAGGTGGGGACAGGCCGGCCTGGCGGAACTCGGTTTCCCAGACACGGCTCACCTTGCGTGTCAGCGCGTTGAGGTTGAAGTAGAGGCATCGTTCGAACATGCGGGAAGCCTAAATGAAAGTGGTTGTACATGCAAGTAATGGATGTGGCAATGCCAACGGGCTTGACAAGCGGGTGACAGGACAACATAACCTACTGATTGGTATAAGAGTATAGCCCGCCTGAACGGCTGAAAGCCAGGCGGTCGGCGGTTCGCACCGAGGAACGCAACGCGCGACGACAGACGCTAAAGGCGCCCCAATTGAAATTGGAAATAAAAAGGCGCACACTCTAATACCTTAGTAAAATACTCAGGTATTCATTCAGAGAGTCTAAAGCGCATGAGTTCAACACAGGAAACAGTCAAGAACCTGATCGGGTCCGGCTACGAACACGGTTTCGTGACCGACATCGAGTCGGATACGGTGCCGCCCGGTCTGGATGAAGGCACGATCCGCCTGATTTCCGCCAAAAAGAACGAGCCGGACTGGATGCTGGAGTCCCGGCTGAAAGCCTATCGTCACTGGCTGACCATGGTCGATCCGGAATGGGCGCATGTGCAGCATCCGCCGATCGATTTTCAGGCCATTTCCTATTACTCCGCGCCAAAGAAAAAAGGCGATGGCCCCAAAAGCCTCGATGAGGTTGATCCCCAACTGCTGGATGCCTACAACAAACTGGGTATCCCGCTGGAAGAACAGAAAGCACTGGCGGGTGTGGCGGTGGACGCCGTATTCGACAGTGTGTCAGTGGCCACCACCTTTCGTAAAAACCTGGCCGATGCCGGTGTCATCTTCTGCGCCATGTCAGAGGCGGTGCGCGAATATCCCGAGCTGGTAAAACAATATCTCGGGTCAGTGGTGCCCTATACCGACAATTATTTTGCTTGTCTCAATGCGGCTGTGTTTACTGACGGCACCTTTGTTTACATCCCGGAAGGTGTGCGTTGCCCGATGGAACTGTCGACCTATTTCCGCATCAACGAAGCCAACACCGGCCAGTTTGAACGTACGCTGATTGTTGCCGAAGCCGGCAGCTATGTCAGTTACCTGGAAGGGTGTACGGCCCCCATGCGTGATGAAAACCAGCTGCATGCAGCGGTGGTAGAGCTTATCGTCATGGATGATGCACGCATCAAGTACTCCACGGTACAGAACTGGTATCCCGGTGATGAACAGGGTCGTGGAGGTATCTACAACTTTGTCACCAAACGCGGTGACTGCCGCGGAGACCGTTCACACATCTCCTGGACCCAGGTGGAAACCGGTTCCGCCATCACCTGGAAATACCCCAGTTGTATTTTGCGCGGCGACGATTCGGTGGGTGAGTTCTACTCGGTCGCTGTCACGCGCGGCAGGCAGCAGGCCGATACCGGCACCAAGATGATCCACATGGGCCGTAATACCAAAAGTACGATTGTCTCCAAGGGTATCTCCGCGGGGCAGGGTCAGAACACCTACCGCGGACTGGTGCGTATGACGCAGCGGGCGGAAAACGCACGCAACCACAGCCAGTGTGATTCGCTGTTGATCGGTGACCGCTGCGGTGCGCACACCTTTCCCTACCTGGAAGTGCGCAATCCGACCGCCAAAGTCGAACACGAGGCCACCACATCCCGGCTGAGCGAGGACCAGTTGTTCTATTGCCGGCAACGTGGACTCTCTGAAGAAAACGCGGTATCGATGCTCGTTAACGGGTTCTGCAAGGAAGTGTTTAAGGAACTGCCGATGGAGTTTGCGGTAGAAGCGCAGAAATTATTGAATATCACGCTGGAAGGCGCGGTCGGTTAAATGCATAGCAACGGAGATAGACACATGCTTTCCATCAGGAATTTACACGTTTCCATCGAAGATGAAACCATCCTTCGCGGGCTGAACCTGGAGATCGGTCGTGGCGAAGTACACGCCATCATGGGGCCGAACGGTTCCGGTAAAAGCACGTTGTCGCACGTGCTGGCCGGCCGGGAAGGCTATCAGGTCACTGCCGGTGAGGTTCTGTTTGAAGGCGAAGACCTGCTGGCGCTGGAACCGGAGCAGCGTGCCCACCAGGGCATCTTCCTGGGTATGCAATACCCGGTGGAACTGCCGGGCGTGAACAATATGATGTTCATGCGCGAGTCACTGAACGCTGTACGCCGTGCGCGCGGCGAAGACGAGCTGGATGCGCTTGCCTTCATGCAGCGGGTGCGCGAAAAAGCCCGGCTGGTCGAACTCGATGAACAACTGCTCAAGCGCAATGTCAATGCCGGTTTTTCCGGTGGCGAGAAAAAACGCAACGAAATTCTGCAAATGGCCATGCTGGAACCCCGGCTTGCCATCCTCGATGAAACCGATTCCGGGCTGGATATCGACGCATTGCGCATTATCGCCGGCGGCGTCAATGCACTGCGCAGTCCGGAGCGCTCCATCATCCTGATCACCCATTACCAGCGGCTGCTGGATTATATTGAGCCCGACCGCGTGCACGTACTGGTGGATGGCCGCATTGTACGTTCGGGTGACAAGCAACTGGCGCTGGAACTGGAAGAAAAAGGTTATGGCTGGATAGAAGAGGAGACCGCGGCATGATCACGGTCGAGCAACAGCGCCGCTGGGTTCAACAGCTGATGACCGATGCAGAAGCCGGCCTGCCCGGCAAAAGTCCGGGCTGGCTTACGCAGGCACGCGACGCAGCCAGACAGGCGGTGACCGGGCTGCCGGTACTTGATCGCAAGCAGGAAGCCTGGCGCTATACCAGTATCGAAGCCTTGCTCAAGCAACGCTTTCGGCCGGCCTCCGATACGGATGACCTGCCGGTTCAGGATATCAAGGATTATTTGTTGCCGGCGCTCGACAGCTACCGCCTGGTGATGACGAATGGGCGATGCGATCCGCAGCTGTCCAGTCTCAATGATCTACCCGACGGCGTGAGCCTGGGCAGTTTGCGTGCGGGGCTGACCACCGATGCCGAATTACTGGCGACCTGGTTCGGTCAAACCGCCAATCATACCGAGCATGTATTCACCGCGATGAATACCGCGCTGGTCAATGACGGGGTATTTCTTCATGTGGGATGTCAGGTTGAACTGGATCGACCCATTGAAGTGATTTATCTGAACCAGACTGACGAGGAATTGTTGCTGATACAGCCGCGCAATCTCATCATGCTGGATGCCGGCGCCAAAGCCACACTCATTGAGCGCTTTATCGGCGTCGGGCAGTCAGCGTATTTTCACAATACCCTCACCGAGATTTCAGTGGGCAAAGGTGCCTCGCTCAAGCACTACCGTGTACAGGACGAAAGCCGCAGCGCTTACCACTTGAGCAGCCTGTATCTGTCACAGCAGGCACAGAGCCGTTATCAGGGCACCACCCTGGCGTTCGGCGGTGCCTGGGCCAGAACCGAGTACCACACCACCTTCAAACAGGAAGGTGCGATATGTGAATTAAACGGCCTGTATACCGTGGGTGATGGGCAATTGACCGACTTTCATCTGGACGTGCAGCACAGCGTTCCCGGTTGTGTCAGCCGCGAACAGTTCAAGGGTGTGCTGTACGGTAAAGGGCGTGCTGTGTTCGATGGCCGCATACGGGTCGACAAGCAGGCGCAGCACAGCGATGCACAACTGAGCAATGACAACCTGATGCTCACCCGTCATGCCGAGGTCGACACCAAGCCCCAGCTGGAAATCTACGCCGATGATGTCAAGTGCAGTCACGGCACCACGGTCGGACAACTGGACCCGCAGCAGGTTTTTTATCTGCGTTCACGCGGTATTGATGAAGCCGCCGCGCGCAAAATGCTGTGTCTCGGGTTTGCCGGTGAAGTTCTCGACAGCATCGACGTGCCGGTGCTGCGCGACGCCGCGACCCGGAAACTGGGCGACACCCTCAATGTCGCTGTCGAAGTCGAGAGGTAAAGCCTCATGGAAGTAAGACCCGTCTGGTTTCACGGTCAAACCAAAGCCGCCAGCGAACCTGCCGGGCTGCCGGCGGATGCGTCACTCGAACAGCATGTCATCGCCGCGATGCGCACGGTGTATGACCCGGAAATATCAGTGAACATCTACGATCTTGGCCTGATCTATGACATACAGATCAACGAGCAGGCGGAAGTATTGGTCAAAATGACGCTCACCGCGCCGGGTTGTCCGGTGGCAGGCATTCTGCCGGGTCAGGTGGAATCCGCCATCAGGGACGTAGCGGGTGTCAGCGATGCCTGCGTGGAACTGGTATGGGATCCGCCGTGGAGTCAGGACTGCATGAGCGATGAAGCAAAACTGACGCTGGGTCTGTTTTGAACACGATGAGGATTAAGCCATGGCTGTTGAATTAACCGAGAGTGCTGCCAGGCATGTCGAGAGCATGCTGGAAAAACGGGGTAAGGGTCTGGGTCTGCGACTGGGTACCAAAAAATCGGGTTGTACCGGTTTTTCCTACGTGGTCGATTATGCTGACGACGCCGGCGAGGACGATGTTGTGTTTGAATGCCACGGCGTCAAGGTCGTGGTGGACAGGCAGAGCCTGCCTTTGATCGACGGGATTGAGGTTGATTACCTCAAAAACAATGCCATCAATCAGGGATTCGAGTTCCGTAATCCCAATGTCAAGGATGCCTGTGGTTGTGGCGAATCCTTCAGCGTGTAATCAGGCACAGGAGGCATGATGGCCAGACTGGATGACATCGTCGATATCTTTGAACTGCTCGGTGACTGGGATCAGCGTTACCAGTACCTGACCGAGCTGGGTGAAAAATTGCCCGCGATGCCCGAAACACTGAAGACCGACGCCAACAAGGTCAGAGGCTGCATGAGCCAGGTCTGGGTTTGTGCATATCGTGACCAGGATGCCCCCCGTCTTGTTGGTTTCCACGGCGATTGCGATACCAGTATCATCAAAGGGGTGCTGGCGGTATTGATTCAGCTCAGCGCGGGTAAAACAGCCGAGGAAATTGAACAGCTGGATGTCGACGAACTCTTCACTCGTCTCAACCTGGACGAACACCTCTCCCCCAACCGTCACATCGGTGTCTATGCCATTGTCGATTTGATGAAACAGCAGGCACGGAATTTGAACCCGTCATCCGGTGTTTCTCAAACCACAGACCTGTCGGCAGCCGGTTGCTGAAAAAGCCCGTTATTTCACGCGATGTCGACCCGGGTCGGGTGCTGGTGTCCGGTGCATGAGCCATCACTCTGCGTCCGGCGGTCCCTGCGGGACCTGTTGCAACATATCCTTGCCCTGTTGCAGCAGAAAGTGCAGGAAGGTTCGGCTCACCAGCGACAGTTTTTTGCCTTTCAGATGTGCTGCATACCAGCGATAGAATAACGGGAAGCCTTTTACATCCAGTATGGCGATATGCTTGCCGGCAAGCTCCAGTCGCAGGTTCTGTCGAGACAGTACCGATATACCCAGCCCTGCCATCACGGCCTGCTTGATGGCTTCACTACTCCCTAATTCCATATAGGGCTCAACCTTGAGGCCTTGTTCAGCAAACAGGCGCTCGATGGCCAGGCGTGTTCCCGAGCCCGCTTCCCGGACCAGAAAGCGTTCTTCGCTCAACTGCTGTAACGAAATGGATGTACATTTTGTGAGCGGGTGGCGTGGGCTTGCAACAACCACCAGCTCGTTATCGACAAACGGGTAGGCCTCCACATCCAGTTCAACGGGAACCTGTCCCATAATCAACAGATCGTCTTCATTGGATTTCAGGCGTTCGAGTACTCGCGAGCGGTTAGTGACTTTCAGGATGGGTTTCACTTCGGGGTGCTGGGCGATAAACGCACCCAGCAGGTGAGGCATGAAATATTTGGCGGTGGTGATGACCGCGATGCGCAGCGGCCCCTTGACCACGCCTTCAAGTGCGGCGGCTGACTCCCCCAGAGAAACCATGCTGCCAAGGATGTTTTGCGCTGACGCATAGACTTCTTCGCCGACCGCAGTGGTGTGCAGACGGTTGCCCATCTTCTCAAGCAGCGGGTATCCAATTGTTTCACTAAGTTTTTTTACCTGCATAGACACAGTGGGCTGGCTCAGGTGCAGCATTTCGGCCGCACGGGTGTAACCGCCGAGACGAACGACGGCCTCAAAGATCTGCAGCTGGCGCAGGGTGACGTGGCGGATAAGGTTTTCAGCGACGGTGTAGGACATAGGTTGTTATCTATGAGATAAATAGAAAATATCGATTTCAGTTTATACCCGTAAATCTGAATAATGTCCATCACGCGGCGCTGGCCGCGCCAAGCACTTATTCACTGACATCATTGGAGAACACGATGGCTAAAACCTATGACGCGGGTGTAAAAGAATACCGCGAAACGTACTGGATGCCAGACTACACACCGAAAGATACGGATATTCTGGCCTGTTTCAAAGTGACGCCGCAGGATGGCGTGCCGCGCGAAGAAGTGGCAGCAGCCGTTGCCGCTGAATCCTCAACCGGTACCTGGACCACGGTGTGGACCGATCTGTTGACCGATCTGGACTACTACAAGGGCCGTGCCTACGCCATTGAAGACGTACCGGGTGATGATACCTGTTTCTACGCCTTCGTCGCCTATCCCATCGATCTGTTCGAGGAAGGCTCTGTTGTCAACGTCATGACATCGCTGGTCGGTAACGTATTCGGCTTCAAGGCCCTGCGCGCCTTGCGCCTGGAAGATATCCGCTTCCCGATTGCTTATGTCATGACCTGTAATGGACCGCCGCAGGGTATCCAGGTCGAGCGCGATCTGCTGAACAAATACGGTCGTCCGCTGCTGGGTTGTACCATCAAGCCCAAGCTGGGACTGTCGGCCAAGAACTACGGCCGTGCCTGCTACGAAGGTCTGCGCGGTGGTCTGGACTTCACCAAGGACGACGAGAATGTAAACTCCCAGCCATTCATGCGCTGGCGTCACCGTTTCGACTTCGTCATGGAGGCTATCCAGAAGGCCGAAGCCGAAACCGGTGAGCGTAAAGGTCACTACCTGAACGTTACCGCGCCGACGTCTGACGAAATGATGAAACGTGCCGAGTATGCGAAAGAAATCGGCGCACCGATCATCATGCACGACTACATCACCGGTGGCTGGTCGGCCAACACCCAGCTGGCACAGTGGTGTCAGGACAATGGCATGCTGCTGCACATTCACCGCGCCATGCACGCCGTGCTCGACCGCAACCCGCACCACGGTATCCACTTCCGCGTACTGGCCAAGATCCTGCGTCTGTCCGGTGGTGACCACCTGCACTCCGGCACCGTGGTCGGCAAGCTGGAAGGCGACCGTGAGGCAACGCTGGGCTGGATCGACATCATGCGCGATTCCTACATCAAGGAAGACCGTTCACGCGGTATCTTCTTCGATCAGGACTGGGGCGCCATGCCGGGCGTTCTGCCGGTTGCCTCCGGTGGTATTCACGTATGGCACATGCCTGCACTGGTCAACATCTTCGGTGATGATTCCGTGTTGCAGTTTGGTGGCGGCACACTGGGTCACCCCTGGGGTAACGCAGCCGGCGCAGCAGCCAACCGCGTAGCCGTTGAAGCCTGTGTGGAAGCGCGCAACATGGGTCGTGAACTTGAGAAGGAAGGTAAGGATATCCTGACAGCAGCTGCCAAGCACAGCCCTGAGCTGGCCGCCGCGATGGAAACCTGGAAAGAGATCAAGTTTGAGTTCGACACCGTTGACAAACTCGACGTCTCTCACAAGTAGTCACTAGAGATACCTTACGCAAAATTAGGAGCAGTAACATGCAAGATTACCAATCAAGCCTGAGTGATCCCTCAAGCCGGAAGTTCGAGACTTTCTCGTACCTGCCGGAGATGACGGCCGATCAGATCCGCAAGCAAATCGAGTACATCGTCAGCAAGGGCTGGAACCCGGGTATCGAACATACGGAACCCGAGAACGCCGGCGGCCATTACTGGTACATGTGGAAACTCCCCATGTTCGGTGAAACCGATGTCGATGCTATCCTCAAGGAAGTAGAAGCCTGTCATGCGGCGCACCCGAACAACCATGTGCGTCTGCTGGGCTTCGATAACTTCGCCCAGTCCGCGGGTGCATCGATGGTTATCTATCGCGGCAAAACCGTTTAAATCATCACGTGCTGTATGAATCCCCGGCTGCACACAGGTGCAGCCGGGGTTCTTTAAAGTGGATGTAATTATGAATAAACCGGATCGGTATGTCGGGATTGATAACGATATCAATGGCGGCATGACAACGATTGGAAAAATTATCCGGGATGCCTGGGTGTTTGGTCTTATTCCCGAGACCGAGACCTGTGAAGGCTGGAACCTAGCCGGGATTGATGCTTTGTTACAAAAGGTCAATGCCGAGTGGGACAAATATGGCTGCCTGGTCAGCCAGTTGCCAGAGCCACTGGCGAAACGTCATCGTGAAATTCATGCCGAGGCCATGAAAAAAGCAAGGGCGGCCGGTTGGTCCGGTGAGCATGAAACAGAAGGCGAAGAATAAAATCGTAACTTTCGAAGCTTAATTGAGTGGGTATCATTATGTCTGATTCAAGCGTGGATCCAACGCAGTATCTCATCAAGAATGAGCCGTATTACGAGCCTGTCGGCAAGGAAGTCGAACTCTACGAGGCGGCGTATAACGTACGCATGCCGATGATGCTGAAAGGTCCGACCGGCTGCGGCAAGTCGCGTTTTGTCGAGTACATGGCCTGGAAACTGGGTCGGCCGCTGGTTACCGTGGCCTGTAACGAGGACATGACGGCATCCGACCTGGTGGGGCGTTTTCTGCTCGACAAGGACGGCACCAAATGGCAGGACGGTCCGTTGACGACAGCCGCCCGTATTGGCGCTATCTGTTACCTCGACGAAGTGGTTGAAGCACGCCAGGATACCACGGTGGTCATTCATCCCCTGACCGATCACCGTCGCTCCCTGCCGCTGGACAAGAAGGGTGAACTGATCGAGGCACACCCGGACTTCCAGCTGGTGATTTCCTATAACCCGGGTTACCAGAGTTTGATGAAGGATCTCAAACAGTCTACCAAGCAGCGTTTTGGCGGCCTGGACTTCGACTATCCCGAAGCGGAACTCGAAGTGGCAATTGTGACGAAGGAATCCGGGGTCGACAAGGAAACCGCTGAAAAGCTTGTCCAGGTTGCACACCGTGCCCGCAACCTCAAGGGGCATGGCCTCGATGAAGGTATTTCAACCCGTCTGCTGGTGTACGCCGGACAGTTGATCAGCAAGGGGATCGATGCCGAAGCAGCCTGCAGCATCACTATGATTACGCCGTTGACGGACGACCCGGATATGCGCGACACCCTGAACGCAGCGGTACAGACGTTCCTGGGGTGATTCAAACTGATCGTGGACGGTTGTTTTACTTAACCTATGGTGTGCAGTGATGTCGTCTATCAAGCTTGAAGATTACTCGGAGTTTCTGGAAGAGACCGTTCCGGAAATCCGGGATGTTCTTGATAGTACTTTCCACGAAGCCGCGCGTATCATGTCGCCCACGGGATTGAGGGACTATCTTGATGGTGCAAAGGCACTGATCAACCTTCGCCGCGGCGATGACCTGGTGATTACCTACCTGCAGGAAATGCCGCTGGTGGCCAGGGAGTGCGGTGAGGATATTATTTCTGACTGCATCAGTGCGGCCATGAAAGTCTCGTCCATGACCTCGGGCGAGGTCATTACATTGCTGTTTTCCAGTTTGCCCACGGTCTCCAGGCATCTCGGTGATGCGCAACTGGTGCGTGGTTACCTCACGCTGATTCACCAGCTTGCTTCTACCGCGGCGCGCGGCCTGCGTCCGATGCTGACACACATCGATGAACTGCTTTCAAAGCTGACATTGAGCGGCCTGCGGCGCTGGGCGAACTTTGGCGCCCAGGCGTACCGGCGTGACTTCAATAACCTGACATCCTATTTCAACCTGGAATCCGCCGACAGTCGCGCCATGCTGGAGAAAGAACGACGCGGCGTATTGTTTGTGAAGATCCAGCGCAAGTTGAACTTCTACCTGCGTGCCCTGTGGGGCCGCGATTTCTTCCTGCGCCCGACGGGTGCGGATTACACCGACTTCCGTCCCTATATCGAAGACCGTATCCTGCACGTACCGGATGCGCTGGATGATATCGGGGATATCCCCGGCCTTGAGTTGTATCGTGCCACAGCCGCGCACATGGCTTCACACATGGTTTATACCTATAGTTCGGTATCCGCCGAGCAACTCAGTCCGGCACAGATGTTTTTTATCGGCCTGCTGGAAGATGCCAGGGTCGAGTACAAGGCCATTAACAGTTTTCCGGGGCTGAAGAAGTTGTGGAAGTCGTTGATGCTGGCCGAGTACGACGAGCCGGTCGAGCACGAAACGGTTCCAGTGCTGGAAAAACTGGCCCTGCAGTTGCTTGATAGCCAGGTGAAAGGCAGTGATGAACAGCTCAACCGGTTTGCGGAAAAATTCCATGCACAAATCGGGGCCAGCCAGGATGACAATCATTTCTCCTGGCTGATGGGCATCGAGTTGTACAACCTGTTCGCCGGCCGCAAGGCGGTACCCAGCCTGCGCATCCTGGAGCGTTACCGCATTCCCTACCGGGACGACAACCGTATTGTCTGGCACTTCGAGGACATTAACTGGGATGCCGGTTTTGAATACATCGCTGCCAGCAAACGCCAGGTTCGGCGCCAGGTCAGTCCACTGATGATGGCGCACGAGGTGGACTGCGAACTGGCCGGTGACGATGCACAGGAAATCTGGACCTGCAGCGATATCATGCGTCCCTACGAGGATGACCTGACAGACAACACCAAAAGCTTCAATGAAATGTGGGGCAAGGAGCCGGTCTCCGAGCCTTACCATTACCAGGAATGGGACTACCAGATCCAGTTGCACCGCCCTGACTGGGTGACAGTGTATGAACGTCGTATGCCAAAAGGTGATCCGGAAGAAGTCGACAGGATTCTTACCGAACATAAACCGATCGCCCACCGTATCCGGCAGATTATCGATTTGCTGGCGCCAGCCGGTGTTCAGCGCCAGCGCGGCCTGGAAGATGGCGATGAAATCGATATTAATGCCGCTGTCGATGCCATGATTGCACTGCGCATGGGTGAGCAGCCAAACCCGCGCATCACCATGCGCAACGTGCTGAAAACCCGTGACCTGGCGGTTGTCGTGCTGCTGGATCTGTCGGAATCAACCAATGAACAGGTGGGTGATACCGACAAGACTATCCTGCAGTTGACCCGGGAAGCGGCCACCCTGGTGGCCACGGCGATTGAAGGTATCGGCGACCCGTTTGCGCTGCACGGCTTTGCTTCCGATGGCCGTCACGATGTGCAGTACTATCGCTTCAAGGACTTCAATCAGCACTTCGACGATGAAGCCAGGGCGCGTCTTGCCGGGATGAAAGGCGGGTTATCGACCCGCATGGGCGCTGCACTGCGCCATGCCGGACACCATCTGCTGAAACAGCAGGAACGACGCAAGTTGATTCTGCTGGTGACCGATGGTGAACCGGCGGACATCGATGAGGCCGATCCGCAGCACTTGCGCCACGACACCAAAAAGGCAGTGGAAGAATTGTATTCGAATGGCGTGCTTACCTATTGCCTGACACTTGATCCTGACGCAGACAACTACGTGAAACGTATTTTCGGTGAAAACAACTATACCGTCATCGAGCATGTGGATCGTTTGCCAGAACAATTACCGCTGTTATTCGCAAGCCTGACGGGATGACAACGACACGCATCCACGACATGCCGGTCTACGCGGCGCGCACAGACAAGCTGGATGCTTCATTGTATAACCTGTGGAGACGTGCACGTCTCCACCTCGATATGCCGCTGCGCATCGACCTGCCTGGTCTGAAGCAGATGGTGCTGATTCTGGAAGAGGACTGCTGGGTGGTGGTGGATCAGTGCCAGTACGATTTGCCTGTGCTGGCGTGGGTGGATTTCCAGGATGCCGGCCGAACGACACTGCACACACCGGTTGAGTGTACGATGAATTACTACCATTTTATGGCCAGCCACCTGCGCGAGAAGACGCTGGTCCATATGGCGGAAGCCCTGGAGTCGAGACTGGGCGCAGTGGCTCCGCATGGAGAGAATCCTGCGAGTGGGGATGACGAATAAACGGATTCTTGTTACCGGCTCCTTTTTGCGGCTTTGCTTTTTACCCCTGTGTTCCTGGTTTTGGCGCCAGCCTTTGCTCTCGACTTTTTCTTCGCCTTGAATGACAGCGGTTTGCGCTTCCCCTCGTTTCGAGGCTCCCCGGCAACACTGATGTCCATCCGCTGCTGGCAGACACGTGTCTTTTTCAGTGCAATAAATGTCTCCCTGGGCATGCCGGCTGGCAGGTCTACGGTAGAATGGTGTTCGTAGATTTCGATATGACCAATATATTCACTGTCGAGGTCGGCCTCATTGGCGATAGCGCCAACGATGTTTCCAGGCTTGACATCGTGTTCATAACCGACCTCGATACGGAAACGCAGCATTTCAACTTCCGGGTGACCTTTTAACGGAATTGCCTTATCCGAACCGGCAGACTTGTTTCGTCGCGGTGGACGCTTCTCGTCCCTGAAGCTGTCCTTGCCGCCACGGCTTTCACGGACGGGTTTAACTGTTTTCTCGGAAAGCAGTAGTGGTTCGTCGCCCTGTAGCAGGGTAGCCAGCGCAGCTGCAATCTCCAGCGGTTCGGCGCCTTCCTCTTCCTGGACCTCGGTCAGTAACTGGTAGAAGAAATCATTCTGTTGTTCCGCCAGGCTGGCACGAATGCGCTGCTTGAATTTCAGCACACGTTGCTGGTTGATGTCTTTTGCCGTCGGCATCTGCATCGGTTCGATGGGCTGGCGAATGGTTTTCTCGATGGCACGCAGCAGGCGCTTCTCGCGCGGTGAGACAAACAGGATGGCATCACCGCGCTTGCCGGCACGCCCGGTACGGCCGATACGGTGGATGTAGGCCTCAACGTCTGTCGGGATGTCATAGTTGACGACGTGGCTGATACGTTTGACGTCCAGGCCTCGTGCCACCACGTCCGTCGCGACAAGAATATCGATCTGTCCCTTCTTCAGCCGGTCAACGATGCGTTCGCGCATTTTCTGCTGGATGTCGCCATTGAGTGCTTCAGCGGCGTGGCCACGGGCAGACAGTTTCTCGGCAAGCTCAACCGTCGCGGTCCTGGTGCGCACGAAGATGAGCATGGCATCGAAATCTTCGGCTTCCAGGATACGCGTCAGCGCGTCCAGTTTGTGCAGGCCGCTGACAGGCCAGTAGCGCTGGCGTATGGTTTCGGCTGTTGCGGTCTTTTGTGCAACCTTGATGACGACAGGTTTGTTCAGGTGTTGTTCGGCGACCTTGCGGATCTCTTTCGGCATGGTCGCGGAGAACAGTGCGATCTGGCGTGTGTCCGGGGTTTGTTCCAGCACCCATTTCACATCATCGATAAAGCCCATGCGCAGCATTTCGTCGGCCTCGTCGAGCACCAGTGCCTGCAGGCTGTCCAGCTTCAGTTTCCCGTTGCGCATGTGATCCATTACGCGTCCTGGCGTGCCGACCACAACGTGTACGCCACGTCGTAACTGGCGTAACTGAATCTCGTAGGACTGGCCACCGTAAATGGGCAGCACATGGAAATTCTTCAGGTGACGCGCGTAGGTCTGGAAAGCTTCTGAAACCTGGATCGCCAGCTCGCGCGTCGGCGCCAGTACCAGCAGCTGTGGCTCACGCCGGCTCAGGTCCAGGCGTGATAACAATGGCAGCGCGAAAGCGGCGGTTTTACCCGTTCCTGTCTGTGCCTGGCCGAGCAGGTCCCTGCCTTCCAGTAACACAGGAATACTTTCTGCCTGGATCGGGGAGGGTTGTTCGTAGCCAACATCCTCGATGGCTTTTAAAAGGGCCGGAGCAAGCCCCAGGTCCGAAAAACGGGTGACTTGATTTGAATCTGACATGACATATACCTGTTGCCCGGCTTGTGCCGGGTATAGCGTTCCTGCACGCGTCAGGCGTGAGGAATGGAGAGAGGACAACACTCGTTGTTGTCCCGAAGCTCTCCTTGATGCCACTTGAGGTATATGCCCCGATGAATCGGGTCGTTAACCTTGTCCGGGAATATGGGGAGAGACGTGTTTGTTAACGTGACGTGTGGCTCAGGCCAGTTCGTCGACGGCAATGTGGTAGCGTGGATCTTCCATGACGTTGACCTCCACCAGGTCGCCGGCCTTGTGCAGCAGCTTTACGCATTCCGGGCTCAGGTGACGCAGGTGCAGGGTTTTCCCGGCATTCAGGTAGCGTTCGGCCAGGGTGTCTATTGCCTCGATCGCCGAGTGGTCCATAACGCGTGAATGCTGAAACTCGATAATAACATCATCGGGATCTTCCTTGATATTAAAGAAGTCCTGGAAGTTCTTTACCGAGGCAAAGAACAGCGGGCCGTGCAGTTCGTAAATCTTTGAGCCGTTTTTATCAATAGTACTGTCGACGCGGATATGCTTGGCATGTTCCCAGGCAAACACCAGTGCGGACACAATCACACCGACCACTACGGCTATGGCCAGGTCGGTAGCGACGGTGACGGCGGAGACCAGTACCAGCACAAAAGCATCGCTGACCGGGATCTTGCGGAAGATGCGCAGGCTCGACCACTCGAAAGTGCCGATCACTACCATGAACATGACACCGGTGAGCGCGGCCAGCGGGATCATTTCAATCAGGTCGGATGCCGCCAGGATGAACAGCAGCAGGAACAGTGCGGCGCTGATGCCGGACAGTCGGCCACGGCCACCGGAGTTTATATTAATGATGCTCTGGCCGATCATGGCGCAGCCACCCATACCGCCGAACAGGCCGGTGACACTGTTGGCGACGCCCTGGCCGATACACTCACGGTTGCCCTTGCCGCGGGTTTCGGTGATTTCATCGATCAGGCTCATGGTCAACAGCGATTCAATCAGGCCAATGGCGGCAAGAATAATCGAATAGGGCAGGATGATCTTCAGTGTTTCGAGATCAAAGGGTACCATGGGAATGTGGAAGCCCGGCAGACCGCCGGCAATCGATGCCAGGTCGCCGACCGTGCGGCTGTCCAGGCCAATGAAAATCACCAGCAGTGAAACCGCCAGTATGGCGGCCAGCGATGAAGGTATGGCGGTGGTCAGTTTCGGCAGGAAGTGAATGATGGCCATGGTCAGGGCAACCAGTCCCAGCATGATCCACAGGGCCTGGCCCTGCATCCATTGCAGGCCGCCGCTCGCGTCTCCGACCTTGAAGTTATTCAACTGGGCGAGAAAAATGACAATGGCCAGCCCGTTGACGAAACCCAGCATCACCGGGTGCGGCACGATACGAATAAACTTGCCGAGCTTTAACAGCCCCACGCTAATCTGGATCACGCCCATCAGTACCACGGCGGCAAACAGATACTCGATACCGTGTTCGGCGACCAGGCTGACCATGACCACGGCCAGTGCACCGGTTGCGCCGGAGATCATGCCCGGACGGCCACCGATGACGGCCGTAATCAGGCCGACCATGAATGCGGCATACAGCCCCACCAGCGGTTCCACCCCGGCTACAAACGCGAACGCCACGGCTTCCGGTACCAGCGCGAGGGCGACGGTCAGTCCGGAGAGTATGTCATTCTTTGGGCAGCCCCTTTCGGTGCATTCAAAGTTAAAAAGCATGGGCGCCCTCTAAGGCGTGGAATTCGGCAGCGGAAAAACGGGCTATATTAGCATATTAATGTCCGCTAAACAAAAGGCGTGATGGAGGGGGCTGCCAAACCGTCATGCCGGCGAAGGCCGGCATCCCGTCTCTAATCAGCCAGTACCGGTCTTGACCGGCAGCCCGGCAGTCTTCCATTCCGGGTAACCGTCTTGCAGACGTCGTGCTTTCACACCCTTTTCTCTCAGGCGCTCAACAGCATCGTAGGCCAGTACACAGTGCGGTCCCCGGCAGTAGGCAACGATTTCCTGTTCCGGGTTAAGGGCTTTGAGGTAATTTTCCAGTTCGTTGATCGGCACATTGATTGCCCCGGCGACGTGGCCGGCGGCATATTCCTCCGGCGGCCGGACATCCAGCACCGTAACCAGGCCGTCCCGTACACGTTCAAGAAGTTCCTGGCGGGGCAGGGGTTCCAGTTCGTCTTTCACTGTCAGATAGGTGTTGACCAGTTTTTCCACATCCGCCACGTGACGTTCGGCAACCCCGCGCAGGGCGTCGAGCAGACCAATCACATCATCGCCGCTCAGGGTGTAGAACACTTTCAGCCCTTCCTTACGGCAGCTCACCAGGCCGGCCTGGCGCAGCTGTTGCAGGTGCTGCGAGGTATTGGCAACAGTAAGGCCGGAGACCTTCGCCAGTTCATCGACACTGCGCTCGCCCTGGGCAATAAATTCCAGTAATTCCAGCCGGTTGGCATTGCTTAATGCCTTGCCGACGCGGGCAAACTGGACAAATAGGTCGTGTTTGAAGTTGCTGCTTGACATATCTCTGGTATCGACTAATAATATTATTCAATAAATCTATTGAATACTTGTTAGCTAGAATATCATTATAGCAGGTCGCCGGTTGGGGGCAATCTGTAACGCCAAAGGGTAAAGATCCATGAATCTGAATGACTTTATTATGAGCAACGAAATGCCCATACGGCTGGGCTTTTTCCTGGGTATTTTCGCGGTGATGGGCCTGTGGGAGGTCATTTCACCACGGCGTCAGCTGCAGACGTCAAAAGCGGTTCGTTGGGCCAATAATCTGGGTCTGGTGTTTTTCAACAGTTTTATCCTGCGACTGGTGTTTCCCGCGGCTGCCGTCGGCATGGCCATGTTTGCCAGTGAGCAGGGCTGGGGCTTGTACAACTATATTGATGCGCCGTTGTGGATGGCCGTGCTGGTGTCCGTGGTGGTCATGGACTTCACGATCTGGTTGCAGCACGTGATGGTGCATGCCATTCCGGTACTGTGGCGCCTGCACCGTGTACACCATGCAGACATGGATTTTGACGTAACCACCGGTGCACGCTTTCACACCCTGGAGATCCTGCTCTCCATGCTCATCAAGTTTGCCGTGATCATGCTGCTCGGTCCGCCGGTTGTTGCGGTGATTATTTTCGAGGTGTTGCTGAACGCAACCGCCATGTTCAATCACGGCAATGTGCGTCTTCCCGAAACACTGGACCGGTTCCTTCGGCTCATTGTGGTTACACCGGACATGCACCGCGTGCATCATTCGGTTGAAGACGACGAGACCAACAGTAACTTCGGATTCAACCTGCCCTGGTGGGATCGCCTGTTTGGCACCTATCGTGCACAGCCGCGAGGCGGACATGAAAACATGACAATTGGCATTCGCACCTTCCGCGAGGACAAGTGGTGCAGCTGGTTGCCGGGCATGCTGGCCATTCCCTTTGTCGGCAAGGTGCAGGACTACGCCATCAACCGTCGCCAATGGAAAACCGATCATGAATAACAATCACCTCATGCGTATTGTCCTGTTTATCGGCCTTGCCACGGCCGTGACACTGGCCGTGGTGTACCGCGACCAGTTCGACGGCGCAGCGCTGGAGGCCTGGGTGAAGGATGCCGGCCCGGTGGCGCCACTGTTGTTTATGCTGATTTATGCACTGGCCGCTGTGCTGTTCCTGCCCGGTTCGGTACTGACACTGGCCGGTGGCGCCCTGTTCGGCCCGGTGCTGGGTACTGTGTATAACCTGGCAGGCGCCACCCTCGGCGCCACCCTGGCCTTTCTGATTGCGCGCTACCTGGCATCGGACTGGGTGGCCGAAAAAGCCGGCGGGCGCGTGAAACAACTGATCAATGGTGTGGAAGGCGAGGGCTGGCGGTTTGTTGCCTTCGTGCGCCTGGTGCCATTGTTCCCGTTCAACCTGCTGAACTATGCCCTGGGTCTCACGCGTCTGCGTTTGTCGCATTACATCATTGCCAGTTTTGTTTTCATGTTGCCGGGCGCCGTTGCCTTTACCTACCTGGGCTATGCCGGCCGCGAAGCGGTGGCGGGTGGAGAAGGCATGATCCAGAAAGGACTCATGGCACTGGCCCTGCTGGCCGTGGTCGCG